>JAGWBV010000003.1 GCA_021295715.1 Candidatus Poribacteria bacterium
TGCTATCAAAAGCCAGCTCACTAAAGGATAAACGCCATGGACACTATAACAGATCTTAATGAAGCCGCAATCTTTACGCCGGAGCATAAGGAATTTGTTGAAAACAATGGGTATCTGCTCATAAGAAATGCCTTACCCTCCGATGTCGTCGCGGAAATTGATACTGCCGTTGACGAGGTTTATGCGAAAGAGAAAGCCGCAGGTAGACTTGAAGCTGGCGGCAAACTAAACCTCCGTAACTGCATCACGCACCACGAAGCATTCCTCCAACTTCTTGACTGGCAAAAAACGGCGCCCCTCGCCTACGGGGTTCTCAATTGGAACGTCCAGATGATTACATCTCACCTCATTGTACTCCCCCCAAAAGAGGAACCACCGCCTGAGGTGAAGAACCGTATCGGCTTGCACCGCGACGGTGGCACGTCACATGGCGAGATGCAGGAACCCCACCCTCGCATCATGCTCAAGATTGCTTACGCTATTAGTGACCAGTCCGATCCTGCTTCGGGTGCAACGGTGCTGGTGCCGGGGAGTAACCGCTTGACGGGCAGACCACCACTCGACCCAGATACAGGTAGGGCACGCGGTGCTATCTCTATGAATGTCAATGCAGGAGATGCCTTCCTCTTTGAACAGCGTACATGGCACGGTATTGGACACAACTGGTCCAGTATGCCACGCAAAACCATTTTTATGGGCTATGCTTACCGTTGGGTCAAACCGATGGATTATATCACGATGCCTGATGAACTGGTTGCTAAGTGTAACCCAATTCAGAAGCAGTTGATTGGAGTCGTCAGTGATCCGCTCAGTTATTATCTACCGAAGGAACAAGACGTACCGCTGCGGGCATTACTCGATGGACAGGGTTAGAATGAGGCGGTAGTTCCTTCCTATTCCAGTTCGCTTTTGAGCGAAAGGCTGTAGTCAAGCAACGCATTTGCATACGGTATGTTGTGAAGCCCGTAGCCACTGTCGCCTTTAACCATATCGTAGTTCAGTTTTGCGTCGAGATAGGCTTGCGAAGTTTTGTCAGGCGTAGCGTCAAGCATCATTTTGACGGTTTGCATCTTTGCCTCTATTTCGGCACGGTATTGTGGTAACTTCGTCTCCATACTGTTGTCGGCACTGTCGTGACAGCCCGCGGTGCTACATGTCGAGAAATCCGCCTTGAATGTGTGTCCCCCGTGTTGCGCGACCGTTTCTGGATCCTCTTTTGCCATGTGGCAGTGCACACATCGTTTTTTCATTGCGCGCACGTGTGGGGATGGCATCCGTTTCACACCGGCACCCTCGCGCCCAAGGAACATCTCTGACTGTGATTGATGGACGATACCAGCACCTGCACAACCACAGTCCATTTTATGGCACTCAACACACAATTTCCTCGCGGGTTTTACCAATAAGTGTTCCGATCTGCTGTTGTGTGAATGACATGAGGAACACGCAACGGCGTTTACCGCTGTTTCGATGTTATAGGTATGCCCTGGGTAGACCCGATCGCTGAAAACTTCATAGCCAGAAGAGTGGCAGCTGAGGCACGAGTTCTGAAGCTCATACGGACCCTCAATCAGGTTGACAAGGGCATGCGAATGCCCCGCTTGCTTCCATTCTTGATAGGCAGGTTCAGTGCCGTGACACTTGATGCATCCTTCAGCAAATGGAGTTGCTGGGTTAGATGTAGCAGTCTCTATAGGTGCTGCGTGAAGTGTCGCAATATTGTCGTAGCCACAAAGCGCGAAAAGGGCAACCGTTCCCATCAGTAGGGACAACCCTAAAAATAAAAAAACCTGTTTCATTTTTTAATTTATTTCTCCTGGGCACCGCTCCTGCGCAAGCCTAAGGCTTACGGGACAATACGCGGTGGTTTTCGGTGATCCTATACCCATTTTGGATCCTAGATTTTTTAATTTGGTCATCCATTAGTAACGAGATGGAATAGACGTTTGGTACATGGTTTGCACAGGTCCCGCCTTTAGGTAGAGGTAGTGACCAAAGCAGATGTTCTATAGAACCTTATTGCTTTAACCGTCGGAGCATATCAGTATACCTTCTCTTGGTTAAATAGCATACCTTACCTTATGAAATATGTCAATTTTTAATTATTCTTGCGGTTCGGTTAGATGGATTGGAATTTTTAAGTTCAACTCCATAAAGCTGAAGAACGCCCAAGCAAAAACGCTTTCACTTCCTTTCAGACGACGCGCGCTTGCTAATTTTAAGTAGAACTTAACACAAATTCCACCTAATATTGTGCTATGCTCGCGAGGAAATTTCGATCTACAGATCGGACTATAGGAGGGACTATGATGTCTCAATCTGGAAACGGAATTAACCTTTTCAATGGTAAAAATATGGAGGGTTGGCATGCGCGCGGTGGTGCTCCAGAACATGAATGGAATGCCGCTGGCAGCGTCGCCCTCAACACTGACGATAGCAAACTGTTGACCACAACAGCAGGCGAAGGCATTTTTTACAACGGTGCTACTGGACGCACCGTCGATATTTACACCGAGGCTGAGCACGGTGATTGTGAACTCCATGTAGAATTTATGGTGCCACAAGGCTCTAACTCTGGTGTCTACCTCATGGGGAGATACGAAATCCAGATACTGGACAGTTGGGGTGAAACGGAACTCGGCTATGGCACTTGTGGCGGAGTATATTGCCGTTGGATCGACAATCAACCGGTAGATGGCGTGCCGCCGCGTGTTAACGCCAGTAAACCACCGGGTGAGTGGCAGACCTATGACATCACCTTCAGGGCACCAAAATTCGATGCCGATGGTAACAAGATTGCCAATGCTACCTTCGTCAAAGTCGTGTGGAATGGACAGGTAATCCATGAAGACGTTGAAGTGGCGGGTTGCACGCGCGGCACAATGATTGAAGATGAAGCACCTACGGGTCCGTTAATGTTGCAAGGCGACCACGGACCTGTTGCCTTTCGCAATATTTTAATTTTACCTTGCGGAGAAACAGTGTGAATTTGAAGCATGGACGTGTCTTCCTCAAATCTAAAGAAACACCCAAGCAAAAACCCTGCGCCGTTGTTGCAGGCTACAGGTTTTGGTGTCCGTAATGAAGGGTATGGAAGAAAGGCAGAAGAACAGGATGGACACAAACGCACGCAATGGACTTAACACCCCCTATAACTCGGCAAAGTAAATTAAAAAAAGGAATTGTTATGCAAAAACTGAAACTTGGTGTTATCGGGGCAGGTGGTATTGTCTGCCGGATGCACCTACCTGACCTCGCAGAAAGCAACGATTTTGAAGTGAGTGTCATCAGCGGCAGGCGCGAACACCGCCTCAAACATCAATGTCAAGAATTCGACATACCCCGTTGGACACAGGATTACGACGCAATCATCGCTGATGACACGCTTGATGCGATACTTGTCGGGACCCCACATCCGTTACACGTTTCATGGGGTATCAAAGCGTTGGAAGCCGGCAAACACGTGCTCATGCAAAAACCGCTCTGTGGGGATATGGACGAAGCGAATCAATTTGTAACAGCAACTGAAGCGAGTGGCAAAACGGTGATGTGTCTTCCACATTTCAACGCCGCTATCTATAAAATTCGTCAATTGATTGCAGAGAATGCGATTGGACGGGTATCCGGCGCGAGGATGCGGAGCAGTCATGGCGGTCCCGAGATCTACTACGCGGAGATTCGTGACATCTTCGGTGAATCTGGCGATGATTTGTGGTTTTTCGATGCGAAACAAGCGAGTGTCGGTGCGCTTTTCGACATGGGGGTTTATGCCGTTTCTGGTCTCGTCGCGATGCTCGGCACCTTCAAGCGGGTGACGGGTTTCGTTTCGACCTTCGACAAACCGACAGAATTAGAAGATGTCGCGACACTCGTGCTTGAGATGCAATCGGGCGGAATCGTCACAGCAGAGACGAGTTGGTGTGATCCTGCGCGGACGGGTGAAGCGAGTGTGCATGGCACGGCTGGTAAATTCACGATGCCCGGCAAAGATGGCGCGACGCTCAGTCAGTGGACACCGACCTCTTATACACGCGAACACGCGCCTGTTGATGTTAAAACGATCAACTGTTCAGATGCAGCACCGAGCGGAATGCACACACATTTTGCGGAGTGTATCCGTGAGGGCACGCAACCACCACTCTCAAATGCATACACGGCGCGGCATGTCACTGAAATCCTGCTTGCGGGGCTTAAGTCCTCTGAGGCGGGTAGGGCAATTGAATTGACAACAGAAGCAGATAAGTAGATAAGGAAAAAGGATATAGTTATAAGAGGCGTGCTTCATGTAGGCGCGCCTCTTTGCCGCGCCTACACGAAACGATATATAGGTCTAACCTAAACTGGCGTGAAGTTCATACCAGTCATCAAGGTTGTTGAGATTAACAGCGTCTAAGATGGAGCCGTCATCATCAATGCCGCTTGCACCGAGGATGCCCCCACGGGTGTCGTCATCGTGATTATAGCCTGAAATTGCAGCGTTCAGTTCGTCGACTGCCGCTTGGTCAAAACTGCCGTTTTCCGAAACCCATGCTTCAAACTGTGGATAGGTGGGAGAATTGTCACTGATGTACGCCAGTGTAGTGTCTTTGTCCAGGAAGCCCGCGCCGCATGCGGGATAATCTTCATGCAGCTGACCTTTGGAATCCATAAGTACTTTCGACCAGAATCGGGGGAGGTGCAACACGCCGAGTGGTCCTGCAACCCCGGAACTAATTGTCGGAATCATTCCTGCCATTCTCTTTCTCCTTCTTATAAATGTTGTGAATAATAGGCGGGCATCATCGTCACAATAGGTGCAGTTGCCTGCCATGCGAAATTCCACGTCATTATAGCACAACCCGGAAAAAAAGCAAGAAAAAATTTAGCGGATGGCAATCAGCAGAATGGTAGTCGGCAGTCAGTAAAGAGTTTTCCTTAAACCCAAAGTAAGAGCCTGCAACAACGGCGCAGGGTTTTTGCTTAGGCGTTTCTGCGGGGCTACGGAGAGGCACTTCAGTTACCAAACCCACCTGACTGAACCGCAAGGAAAAATTAAAAATCGGGTTTAACGACCTTAAATTTGAGTTCACCGGGCTTGATATAACCGAGTCGTTTTCTGGCGAGGCGTTCTTTTGTTAGTCTGTCGTTTTGTAGCATCTCGACGCGTTGCTTCAACCGATCGCGTTCCGCTTCCAATTCCTGTATCTCAGCACGATAGGCTTCTTCGGCAAGCTGCGCCTGCTGCCAGTCACTATAACCGTTCATAAATTGCCTGACACTCACAATCAGTAAGCCAAGCGCGATTAAGATTAAGATTGGGCGAAAAATTCGCATAGGGCACCCCTCTAATTATAGGGTAATTGTAGGGGCAGGTCTGTGCCTGCCCGCTGAATACAAAGATTTACTGAGGATCCTCCAAGTTATAGAAAACTTTTCGACCCGCAAAAATAGCACTCTCTCCCAATTCTTCCTCAATCCGTAGGAGCTGATTATATTTACAGACACGATCGGTCCGGGAGAGCGAACCGGTCTTTATCTGTCCGGCGTTTGTTGCGACAACCAAGTCAGAGATAGTTGTATCCTCTGTCTCACCTGACCGGTGTGAAACGACAGCCGTGTAATTGAAGCGTCGCGCGAGTTCAATGGCATCCAGCGTTTCCGTCAAGGTCCCAATCTGATTCACTTTGATGAGAATTGAGTTGCCTATCTGCTCATCAATACCTTGTTGCAAACGGGTGGTGTTGGTCACAAAGAGATCATCACCGACGAGTTGGACCTTATCCCCGATTGCCTCCGTCAATTGTTTCCAACCGTCCCAGTCGTTTTCGTCCATACCATCCTCTATAGAGACGATTGGATATTTCTCACAGAGTTCCGTGTAAAAAGCGACCATCTCTGCTGGCGATTTCGTCGGTTGTGCCTCTGCTTTTAATTCGTAAGTGCCGGTGTCCCGATTGTAGAATTCGCTGGAAGCAGCGTCCAATGCTAAAAGTACATCGCTCCCGGGTGCGTAATTCGCACGCTCAATGGCTTCAATGATTACCGCGATGGCTTCCTCATTTGAACCGAGATCGGGTGCAAACCCACCTTCATCACCAACAGCCGTGTTGCAATTACGGGCTTGCAAGACCGCTTTAAGACTGTGAAAGATTTCGGCACCCATGCGGAGTGCTTCGGCGAAATTCTTTGCACCCGCTGGCATTATCATAAATTCCTGAATGTCCACGTTGTTGTCGGCGTGAGACCCCCCATTTAATATATTCATCATCGGTAGAGGGAGCTCTTTCGCGTTTGTGCCACCAATATAGCGGTAAAGCGGTTGCGCGACTTCGTCTGCGGCGGCTCTCGCGACAGCTAACGAAACACCTAAAATCGCGTTTGCCCCGAGTTTGCTTTTGTTCTCTGTACCGTCAAGTTCGCACATAGCGGTGTCTATGTCGTTTTGTGCAAAGACATTTTCCCCTACAAGGGCATCCGTGATGACGGTATTGACATTTTCAACGGCTTGCTGAACACCTTTCCCCAAATACCGATTGGCATCCTGATCGCGCAATTCGACCGCTTCGTGTTCACCTGTAGACGCACCAGAGGGGACAGCGGCGCGTCCGAATGCACCTGTCGCTAAATTAACGTCTACCTCGACTGTCGGGTTACCCCGCGAGTCCAATATCTCGCGTGCGTGTATATCAATGATTTCTGACAAGGTTTTTCTCCCTTTTTAATGGCTATCGGAACCTTCAGCAAGAACCGTTTGTGGATTATTTATATTTTGATGCCACATATACTACCGACGGAAACCGAAAGCCACTATTCTTCAATAACAGCCTCTGCGAGCAGATACGCAGCGGCTAAAAAAATTAAACTATACGCGGCGAGCAATTTCAGCCAGAACCCGCCTTCTAACCCACCCGTTACCAGAAGTGAAACAGTGCATTTCGCACCGCCTATAATGATCGGAATCACGAGCGGAAGTAGAATAACGGAAAGCAGACTTTCACCGCCGTTTGCGCTTGTGGACATGCCTGCTAACAGCACACCAACAGCGCAAAAACCGAGCGTGCCGATACTCAGCACGCCGAAGAGTTTCAATAATACGCCCATCGTCACCACATCAAGCAGATCCAAGAATTGAAGTGCGATAGGCGTGATGACAATTTCCAACAAAAATAGAAATACGACGTTGCTAACGACTTTGGAGAGGTAGAGGTTACTTGCATCAACGCCGGTGAGTCGAACACCGTCTATCGCACCGTGTGAACGTTCTAAGGTAAATGAACGGTTCAAACTAATAATTCCTGCGAAAACGAACGCTGCCCAGAGGACACTGGCGGTTAATTTACCACGTTCTACCTTTTCAGGAAAAATCGGACCGAACGCAAAAGCGAAGATGAGGACAACGAGTACGCTGAAAACGAAGATTAATACCAACGTCTCCTTCGAACGGAACTGAAGTCCAAGATCCTTACGAATCAACGCGCCAATTTGACGGAATGCCTTCATATCTATCTCGGTTTGAAAGAGACGCTCTATAGCCCTTTCGGAGCGTTGTTTGCCAACCTCTTCTCATACATGCGGAGTAATGTCTCTGCTTCGATTTCATCTTTCTGCGCAATCTCTTCCAAGTCTCCATTTATCATGAAGAGGAACCTTGTGCCAGCAAGATAGCCCAACTCTGTGTTGTGTGTTGTAATGACGATGCCTGTGCCTTTTTGTCGTTCTTGTGCAATACGATCAAGGACAAACTGTCTGGCAGCGGCATCCAGTCCAGAGAACGGTTCATCGAGTAACAACACTGAGGGGGCATGGAGGAGGGCTTTAGCGATCATGAAACGCTGTGTCATGCCGCGAGAGAAGATGCGAAGGGGTTCATGTAAAAAACGCTGCAGCCCGACTTCAGCAAGCAGTGTTGTGGCACGATGTTCCAACTGCTTAATGCCGTACATCTGTCCGAAAAACTTGAGGTTCTCATAAGGACTGAACGAAGGGTAGGCGAGATTTTCATGAATAACGACCCCCAACGCGCGACGGACATCCGAGTAATCTGCGATTGCATCCGCCCCTTCAATCTCAAGTTTTCCAGAGGTCGGTTTCAGGAGGGTTGCGAGAATTTTGATGAGCGTTGTTTTACCGGCACCGTTGGGACCGAAAATCGTAACCACTTCTCCGGGATAAACCGAAAGTGTGGCATTTTTGACAATCGTGCGATGTCCGAAGTCCTTTGTGAGTTGGGAAGCACGAAGGCGCATGATGTCAATGATTCCATGCTGACCGAAAAAGTGGAAATTCTTCCATCTCCCATCTTTCCGTCGGTCTATCGTTTTGGAAGACTGGAAGGTTGGAAGATTGCGGGGCACTTCCATCCTTCCGTCTTTCTTTCGTCTTTACATCATACGCCGGATGATTGCATCGCCCTGTTCTTGGCTAATACCAAGCGGTTGATGTGCCATGGGACCGTTTTCCAAAACGGGTTCCATTTCATCCAAGGCAGGACGGCTTGTATCTTGATAGAACAGTCCGATGGGGATCTCGTCGCCCCACTTGACGGCTTGTTCAAGTGCCGCAGCCTTGTCGCTTGGATCGTGATCTTCAAGCTCGTTGACGCGCTGTTTGAAAAAGGCAGTCGTGTTGTCCCTGTTGAAAGTGATACAGGGGCTAAACACATCAATAAGGGCAAATCCCTTGTGTTGCATGCCGTTGTACATCAGTTCTGTCAGTTGTCTTGGGTTACCGCTAAACCCTCTGGCAACGTAAGTCGCCCCAGTGACAATCGCCATAGCAATCGGATTGAGCGGAGCCTCTATATTGCCAAACGGGGTGCTTTTAGTTTTCATATCCATCAAGCTCGTCGGCGAGGCTTGACCGATGGTCAACCCGTAAATTTGGTTGTCCATCACAATATAGAGGAGGTCAATATTTTTTCGCATCGTATGAATGAAGTGATTTCCGCCGATGCCGTATCCATCTCCATCACCGCCGGTAACAACCACGTTCATTTCGTGATTCGCAAATTTCGCACCGGTAGCCACAGCAAGAGAACGTCCATGCAGGGTATGCATTCCGTACGTCTGGATGTAGCCGGGAAGGTTGGAGGAACAACCGATGCCACTCACGGTGAGGTGTTCATGATTGCCTTTGCCAAGTTTTGCATAAGCACTTTGCAGGGAACTGAGGACACCGTAATCACCGCAGCCTGCGCACCAATCCGGACGAACATCACCCTGAAAATCTTTCGCCGTAGGCGCGCCCTTAACAGGTCTTTCTCGTCGAGTAGATCTTTCTCGTTTCGCCATCTGATTCATCCTCCTTTTTTAGACTACAATTTCTTGATAGGGGACATAGAGGTCTGTCTTACCGCTTAAGAGTTCGCGGGCACCATTAACGATATGATGTGGCATAAACGGTTCACCGTCGTACTTGCGGATTTGACCGTCTGCCTTAAAGCCGGTTTCACCACGCAGGAATCGTGCGAATTGACCGGTGTAGTTACACTCGACGATAATCGAATGTGCCGATTTTTCAAGCACTTCGTTCACTGCATCTTCGTCTATCGGATAGAGCCACTTGAAATGGATGTGATTCGTGGAAACGCCA
The DNA here is from genome assembly GCA_021295715.1 of Candidatus Poribacteria bacterium. Lineage (NCBI taxonomy): Bacteria > Candidatus Poribacteria > Candidatus Poribacteria bacterium. Next base: position 9,571 of record JAGWBV010000003.1, read on the forward strand.
GCCTCTGTTAGGAGTTGAGCCGCTTCCCCAATCACACTCTGTGTGGAGCCCCACCCGATGAGCGTGACTTCGGCATCTTCAGGGCCTTCGAGCGTCGGCGGCGGGAGAAGTGCAGTAAGACCGTCCATCTTCCGTTGCCGTTTCTCCATGATGTCACGCCGTTTGTGAGGATTTGTGAATTCGTCGCTAATCAGCGTGCCATCTTCATCGTGGTCATCAGTCGCAACAACGTGGACATGGCCCGGGGTACCGGGAATCGCTCGCGGTGAGATCCCGCTGTCGGTAATTTCGTAGCGGAGGTATTTACCGTCAGACTGCGCGGCTCCATTAATGAGTGAACCCCGATCTATTTCCGGCTGCCAATTGATGGAATCTGGCTCGAACGTCGTGAAGCCCATGGACAACGTTAGATCGGAGAGGACCATGGCAGGACATTGGAACTTGTCTGCGAGATTGAAGACTTCTGGGATAGTGTCAAAACCGTCCATAATGCTCGTGGGGGCAACAACAATCTTCGGGAAATCGCCTTGACTTGCACCGAGAATTTGCCATAGATCGCCCTGTTCCGTCTTGGTCGGTAAGCCTGTGGAAGGACCACCACGCTGGACGTTAATAACGACGATGGGAATTTCCATCATGCCTGCGCTGCCGATCGCTTCTGTCATTAAAGCAAATCCGCCACCGGAAGTAGCACACATCGCTCGACATCCAGCATGCGCAGCACCTATTACCATATTGACGACGCTAATTTCGTCCTCACATTGTCGGACCATAATGCTAAGGTCGCGAGCGTTGTTTGCCATCCAGTGCAGAACACCGGTTGAGGGGCTCATCGGATAGGCGGCGTAAAATTTCACACCTGCGGCTGCACCGCCCATTGCCATTGCCGAATTGCCATCAGCGACAGCGAGGACTGGTTCCTGCTTCTCAAATTGGGCATCAAATGCGGTGAAGTTTTCAACTGCGTGATTGTAGCCTGCACGCGCGACATCTATGTTCGCATCTACGACCGCTTGTCCTTTACTTTTAAGGAATTGAACAGTGAGCATATCCTCAAAGACTTTTAAATCTCCGCCCACGAGTTTCATCGCTGCCCCGAGCATACAGACATTTAGCATCAGCTTTTTTCTATCGGTGTTGTTACACAATTCTTGATAGGACAGAGGTGCCAGTTGTATGTCATCACGCTCTGGTGTCTGCTTGACATCATCGCTGTTATAGATGAGTGTGCCACCGGGGGCAACATGTGGAAGGTGTGTCTCCAAGCTATTCCGGTCTAAGGCAATAACCAAATCAAGCTTGTCGCCTTGATTAGCGACCGGTTCAGAACTGATTCTGGCAGTAAGGAAGGTGTGACCGCCGCGGATGAGGGATTGGTAGGCACTATAGGTAAAGACATGCAAACCGTGCCGGGCACAGATCCGAGTCAAAACCTGACCTACGGAGTCTATTCCCTGTCCGGGTGCCCCTCCTACAGCCATTACAAAATCGTATTTTGCCATCTTGGCTCCCTTCTAATTTTTTGTATTCCATTCTGGTGTAGCGAATTCACCGAAGATACGCCACGGTTCGATAAACCTGACGACACCAGAGTGGCGGACAAATAAGCAAATTGATTCGTATGTTAGTTACATTGCGATATTTGCGCCTTTTTCTTAATATTCATGGACACATAAAACAGTTTTCTTTTTTTAATTATACTACATTCGATGTATTTTTTCAAGTTTTTTTAAGATTTAACGAATTTATTGCAACGTTTATTGGACATCAATTTTTATGAATTGAGTCTATTGAAAGCAGGCTTTCAGCGAACTCTGTAGCTATAAATAAACATTAAAATGTGTGCCTGTCTTGTATCTCGGAAGAATTTTAGGGGGTATGAAATTTTTGTCCTACGCTCGGGTCAACGATACGAGTGCTTGTTTCGCTTCGGGAGTTCCAATTTTATCCAATGCAAACGCCACGTGATATTGAACCCGCTCGGAATCGTCCGCTAATGCCTTGATTAACGCAGGCACAGCTTCCGCGGCAGCTTCCTCAAGGTTTGAGAGTGCATAAGCACTATAGGTCCGAACCTCTGCCTCTGGATCGCTTAAAGCTTGAATAAGAACCGGTATCGCCCCAATTGCCGCTGATCCCATGTTGCAGAATGCACGGACAGTATATTCGCGGAGTTGCTCATCTAAAGCTTGTAATGCTTCGCTAAGTGCTGGAATAGCAGGGGCACCAATTCTGCCTAATGTATCGCTTATGCTAAGAGCGTGATGTCGTTCAGCTATTGCTAACTCTTCCATAAGTGCCGGCACTGCGGGAGCACCGATCTCTGCCAAAATGTCTGCCGCTTGGTCGGGAATATCCCACAAATTTTCTGAAAGTGCCTCGATGAGTTGTGGAATAGCGGGTTCGCCGATAGCGACCAGCTCTTTTCTCGCAGCATCGCGGACATCGTCCTCCATATCCGACAACTCATCAATCAAGTCGGCTATAACGTGTTCGTTGTCCATCTATCTATTGACCTTTTTTAACATACGCCAACATTGTGATAAGACGATCAGTTTGCTCGGGTCGCAAGTACTTATAAAACCATTCGGAAAACTCACGTTCGGCTCTGGTGAGTTCCGCCGTGAGTGCAGGGACGGTAGATTCACCGATTTTTGCCAGGACCTCCGCAGCGTGATTCGCCATCTGCTCCATATAAACAGGAAGCGCGGATTCCTCAACGTGCGTGTAAAACTCGGCTCCGTATCCAGAGATATGCCAACATTCCTGCGTCAGGACATCAATGAGTTGCGGAATCGCCGGTTTGCCGATGGCAATTAATTCCGCTTTAGCGGTATCTCGAACGTTTTCGTCTATATGACCCAACATGATTATCAGATCAGCGATGTGGTGTTTGCTATGCATCGGTTCTCCTTTTTTGTTCTTCGAGGAGTGTCGTGAGGCGTTCGGTTTGTTCTCGGCGCAATCGTTTATAGACGCGCTCCGAAATCTCTTGTTTCTCGTACTTATCATCGAGATGCGTGATAAATTCAAGCCTTGCGACGCGGACATACTCGTAATCATCTGGACTCAGTTTACGGAGCCAGCCTGCGTCTGAGGGTGTTGCGGTGTCATCGGCGTCAGACTTGTCCCTGTTGTTTGCTGTGCGGAGTTTAAAGAGAGCGGCGACGAAGAATCCACCGGTCAATGCTGCTGTGACAGCAATAAGTATCAACTGCCCGAGGTTAGATGTTTGCTCCGGTAGGGCACCACCGGCAGAGCCCATGTTTACATTAAGTGCTAAATCAACCGTAGTACCAGCAGCAAACGCTTTTGGCGCAGTGCTTTGATATATAAGATAAATATTATTGTGAATCTGTTCGCGCTTTGGCGCGCCGAAAAACTTCGCACGGGGCGCAAAGTTGATACCTTCTGGGACAAAGAATAAGAACTCCGCTGTGGCAAAATTCAAACGACGCGATAAATCCAGTTTGTCTTTTTCGACGTGAAAAATATAAGTATAGCCTAAATGCGTTTCTCCTGGTGGCAATGGTGTCGCGCGAATGGCTTGATTGGTAGCAGGATTTATTGCGAGTTCCGTTGTCTGATGTGGCTGAAAACCTTCGGTCCCTTTCGGGAGGGTTAAATACAGTCCGACTGTTTGCGTGCCATGCACAGTTCTAAAAGGTAGGTCGCTCTGGTTCTCAATCCCAATTGCTTCAATAACAGTGACGGCACCATCTGGTGCATGGTCGGGAGGCGGAGGCGCGATGACAAAACTATGCGACTTCACACGGATTTGTGTTTTGTCTTCCGTAAATCCCCCGATCTCAAAGTCAATTTTGATATTAGGAGCCCAAGTGGACAAGACCACGTCCTTCTCAGTATAATCAGTTCCTGCATGAACCGTAGAAACCGTATAGTGGACAAGAGGATCAAGCGGCAGATTCCCAAAACGATAGTTCCCACTTTTATCTGTCATCGTTTTTTGGATCTCAGTAGCGTCTGCCCTATGGATAGTGAGGGTTACGGGCTGTGCGACGAGGGGTTTGTCCTGCTTTCTATCAATAACTGTGCCTTGAATACCGCCCAGTTCTGTTGTTTGTGCGTGGAGGATGGAAAATGAGAAAAGAAGCGTCAAGGCAACCGCGAATAGGCTACATATCCACCATAGAGTGATACAGTGAATCTGCGAGTTGTCCCTCGATTTGTTATATGCGAATAGATTCGTGTACATATTATGTCCCACGTTGTTGCTGTTTGAACCTTTCAATTTCTGCTTCTACATCTGTCAGGGATTCATTTTCGAGTTGCATGATGACGCGCGCAGTGTCTTGCAGGAGTTCCTCACGCAATTCTTGGTAGTCGGCATCCGAGAGTTTTCCGGTTTCGTAATCCTCGTCGAGATCTGTCAGTGCGGCGTAGCTGCGCTCACGCTCCTGAAAGAGGGTTCGTCGCCGTTCCTCGATGAGATCGTCGGACGTTGCAGCAAGTTGTGAACCTGTTTTGAAAAAAATTGGAACTCCCAGATACACAAGGAGCGCGATTCCGAGAATTACCATCCATAAAAGCACGAAGAAAGACATGAAATACCCTTCCTGAAGTCACGAAGTACCTATTTTACCGAAAAAAAATCGCCGCGCTTAGTTTTGCCGTTTGTACCTTTCCAATTCGGCTTCAACCTGTTTCACAGTTGTATCAGAGACCTGTTGATTTGTTTCTTCAAGCCCATCACCAGTTACGGGTTGCTGCTTGAATTTGCGAAGTGCGAAAAAGGCGATACCACCGATGAGGGCAAGAATGACGGCTGGCATAATGTAGGCAAGTAAATTAATACCCTCTGCTGGCATGACGGCGTAATACTGCGGTCCGAACGTATCAAGATAATTCGTGCGAATCTGCTCGACTGTCTGACCCGCAAGCAGTCGGTTACGAAAATCCTTTTCAATCATGGCTGCCGTGTCGCATACACATACCTCAATTGTCTCTCGCGTACAACCGCAGTAACAGTAGACTGTGGTCAGTAATTCCTCTAATTTAGACGTAATTGCGGCATCTATTTCTGCTGTGCGAGGTGCTTGTGTCTGCGCGTGCGCGGTGGTGATAAAGCAGCAAGCCATGAAAAGTGCAACAATCTGCACAAAATTAAGAATTACAGTTTCGTTGGAGATTACTGTGTGTTCAAATCTTCCAGTTTTCAAGATCTTGTCCTTCGCGGGTTAAGCATCCCTACTGTGTTCAGATTTCTCGGCTATCGCGACAATTCCGCCCAGCACCATTACTGCGACACCGATCCAGACAACACCGATGAGAGGATTGTAGTACACCTGCACGTTCACAACGCCGCCTGTCTTAACGTCCGGCGGGATACTGCCGAGGGCAATATAAAAGTCGTTCACCCCAAAGTGTCGGATGGCAGATTCAATAGTATCCTGTTCTCCCTGTCCGGTCTTGTAATAGAAGTGGCGTGCTGGTTCCATCGTCCCTACCTGTTTCCCGTTTTTTGCGACATCAAAAACAACGCCTGTTCGACGATAGTTGGCGAATTCTTTCTCAAATGAATCTTTCATTGTGAGTTGGAACTGTCCAACCTCCATCGATTCCCCGATTCTCAAGCCTTTAGATTCAAGCAGAAAATAGCCTTTCGACCCCATAATGCCTACATAGAGGATAACGATACCGATATGGACGATGTAACCACCATATCGTCTCTTATTCCGTTGGATGAGGAGACTCAAACCGTTGAGCAAGGAGGTTTCCTGCCGCTTCGCGCGGAGTTTCGCACCGCGATAAAATTCAGCTAAAATTGCGACAACCACGAAGGTACTTGCGGAAACACAGAGTACCGAATAGATCGGAGAAGTCTCTTCCTTGACGAATGCGAGAAATCCCCACGTCAATGCCCCGGCGATTAAACCGATAACAAGTGGCAATAAGAACATCCGTTGAAAGTTGTTGGCGGTAATTTTTTTCCATGAGATAATTGGACCCGCACCTGTGAGAAAAAGAAGCAACAACCCGGGAATAATAACGACTTGGTTAAAAAACGCTTCGGGAACAGAGGATTTTTCACCATTAATCGCTTCAGAGATAATTGGCCACAACGTGCCCCAGAGGATAATCAGTGTTAACCCAACAAACAGCCAATTGTTCAGAACAAACGCGCTTTCACGGGAGAGCAGGGATTCCAAACGGTTGGCACTCTTCAACCGTCTCCAGCGATAGATGATGAGTCCGATGACCCCTGCAGTCGAGGCTAAGATGAACCCGAGGAAATATCCGCCAATATCAGATTGTGCGAAGGCGTGTACCGATGTGATAATTCCGCTACGCGTGATGAAGGTTCCCAAGAGCGTGAATTGGAAGGCAAGCGTAATCAGAAGGATATTCCATAGTTTGAACATATTCCGCTTCTCTTGAATCATCACGGAATGTAAATAAGCGGTACAGAGGAGCCACGGCATAAAAGAGGCGTTTTCAACAGGATCCCATGCCCAATAACCGCCCCAACCCAACTCACGATATGCCCAATTGCCACCGAGCGTGATACCAATAGTCAAAACGATCCATGAGAAGAGCGTCCATCTACGTGAGCGCAGTATCCACTCACTTCCAACTCTACCGGATGCGAGGGCTCCAACGGCAAACGCGAAGGGCACCGTCAGGGCGATCCAGCCGATATATAACGTTGGCGGATGAAATGCCATGCTTGGGGTTTGAAGGAGTGGGTTCATACCGGCACCATCTGGTGCCATCTGACCATTGGGGAAGCGCTCGAGTGGATTATAAACGCCTTCGACTAAGCCGGTGACGAGTATAATGAAAAACAGTTGTACGACTGCGATAGGAATGAGGGTATAATCCGAGAGGGTATCATTTGTTTCTTTGTTGTGCTGGTGATTTTGCCAGACGACAATCGCGCCTGCGACAGTCAGCAACCAGAGCCAGAACAAGAGGGATCCTGACATTCGTCCCCAGAGTGCTGTGATTTTATAGAGTAGGGGTTGTGCCGCGCTTGAGACTTCAACAACATAGCGCATTGAGAAGTCGTCGGTTACAAAACCGTAGATTAGGGCACCGGTTGCAATACTGCTAAGAATGAAGGTAGCAATGACGGCGTTCCTGCCGCTCCGGATGGCGTTCTGATTTCGCGTACGTAGCCCGAAGCAGAGAAAGCCAATCGCCCACAAGGTAGAGAACACAGAGAGAAATATAGCGGCTTGTCCAATTTCCGCAGTCATTCGTTGCTGTGCCTCCTTAAAAAAGTGTTTTTGAACATATTGTTAAGGTGTTGTTTATCCTTTATTCCGAGATATAAGAGGTTTCACTCGTGGGTGTGGCACTTTCTGCTCCCTCGTATTTCGAGGCACACTTCGTCATGAGTTTAGATGCGACAATGAGGTTCTGCGTTGCATCGTATTTACCTTCTACGAAAACGCTACCACCATCCGTAAAATTATCCGGTTTAAGTCGATCCTTGTAAATCACGTTGACTGTTGCTGCAGCTTCGCGGTCCCGAACAGCAAAGGTGAGCTTAAAATTGACAGCATCCCATTCGGAGCTGCCTTCTGCAATGAGCCCATCAACTTGGACCTGTTGACTGTTCATTTTGTTTCCGTCTGCCACAAGTGCAGCTGGCGTGAAATGCCGAACGCTTGTCCTTTTAATCCCAACCATCACCAAAAGTGCCATACCACATAACAAAATGACACTCGCGGCGATCACCTTGAGCCTTCTCTGTTTTTGCACTGGGACTTCCTCCATCAATCAGAATCAGTAGGCGTGATTTGGCGTAACTCGAAAGCCAAACCTTGCTATTATAAAAGTTAACCGTACTGACGAGATGCATCTCTCTATTTAAAATAATACTTGATTTTAGATGCAAAATCAAGTTAAAATAGAATTTAATTTGGAGCAGTGTGCAGAATTCTGAATAAAAAAGCCGTCAGGTGAGATGAACGAACAGGAAAACATGAAAATGAATTGGCAACATCACTCGTGGGCAGGTGTATTTCCGGCGACCCTCTGTCCGTTTCATGAAGATGAATCGATTGACGAAGTCGGATTGCGTCAATATATGCAGGAACTCGCAAGTGTTCCGGGGATAAAAGGTGTTGTCTGTAATGGACACACCGGCGAAATCATGTCCCTCCGCTTATATGAAAGACAACGGGTTACGCAAATTACCGCTGAAGCCGTTGGCGATCGAGTTAAAGTCATTTCGGGGGTTAGCGCGGAAGGGAGCCTTCCAGCGATTGACGACGCGCTCGCGGCGAAGGAAGCCGGGGCGGATGCCATCCTATTGATGCCTGCCCATCACTGGCTGCGTTTTGGAAGAACACCTGAAACCGCTGTGGGTTACTTTCAAGATGTCGCCGAAGGTGCTGATATACCGATTATTGTTCACCAGTATCCGGCATGGACAAAGGCAGGCTATAGCCTTGAAGAGATGTTAGAAATGGTGAAGATCCCACAGGTTATCTGCATTAAAATGGGCACTCGTGACATGGCGCGCTGGCGGTGGGACTATGAACAGTTGAAAGAAGTCGCACCCGATGTGCCTATCTTGACCTGTCATGATGAATATCTGCTTGCCTCCTTACTCGAGGGCAGTGATGGTGCACTCATCGGGTTCGCGGGTTTTGTGCCAGAACTAATGGTAGACGTGGTCCACGCCGCACTCAACAACGATCTTATCGGTGCCCGTAAGGCGCGCAGTCAAGTAGACTCGCTGGCGCGGATTGTCTATAACTTCGGTGAACCGAGCAGTGACGCGCATCAGCGAATGAAATGCGCTCGCTGGTTGATGGGTAGATTTCCCTCGATGACGATGCGCCGCCCGCTTCGTCAATTGTCTACAGTCGAAGTCGATAAAATCCGAACGCGTCTTGAAGAGACCGGTTATCAGTGCATTCATTAATAGCAGTCAACGGTCAGAAGGATAGTCATCGGTTATCGGTTGAGTGTGTTCGGTGAATAGGTTTTTGCTAAACCCAAACGGGTAGCCTGCAACAACGGCGCAGGCGGATTTAAGCAACGCACCTGATGGTTCTATGGAACATTGTTTCCCCGCAAGGAATATTTAAAAAATGTCACGTCTAAAATACGCCTTAATTGGCCACGGTAGACGCGGTGCCTCGCATCTGTCAACAGTCGCTATGTTAAAGGATACCTTTGACATAGTTGCTGTGTGTGATGCGCACGCAGAATCTGCAGAGGCGGGTGCCGCGAAATTCAGCGTTAAAGCCTATACCGATGTCCGGAAAATGATCGATGAAACATCGCCGGATGTCTGCGATGTCGTTGTACCTATGCCTCTACACCATATCGTTTCCTGTTACCTTTCCCGATGTGGCATCTCACATAACGTAGAAACAGGGCTTGCACCAACACTCGGTTTGATGGATATGATGATAACCGATGCTGCAGAGAATGGCGTAAAACTTCAGACATCGGAAAATTTCCCCTTTGTTCCTGTGGAACAGTTTGTATACAAACTTATTAAGGACGGCGTGATCGGGAACGTTCACAAGTGTTACCGACTTTTTTCTACAACGGGGTATCACGGACTCGCCGCCATACGGTGCCGTATGGATACCGCCCCCAAAAGAGTTAGCAGTATCGGGCATACGATGCCTGTTTCTCCCTACGTTGATAGGGCAAAACGGGACCACAATCGGGAAGGTCTTGAGTTTTATGCCGTAGATTTCGAGAATGGCGGTATCGGCATTGCTATGGTAGGCAACAAGAATGGATGCCTCGGACGGAATAAACTTGTCGGTTTCGAAACGTGTGGTGAGCGCGGCACGATTATCACCAACGGGAATCAGGGTGCCACTGGTGGTGAAACAGTCAATGTTTGCACAGATGAAGACCTCACGTTAAAGGGCGGAAGGGCACAGACATACGAATTCCAGAGAGAATATAGTGCCAATGGCACTTTGCAGCGTATCTTTGTGGAACTTCCAGCGTCTTTAGGGGGCACTATAGAGTGGATAAATCCTTATCGGGGGACAGACATTTCAGAGACGGGTATCTCATTGGCGACAATGCTTGACGGTATCGCACGTGCCGTCCGAGAAGACACCCAACCGCTATGGACAGGCGAAATGGGCAAAGCAGATCAGGAGATGGTGATTGCGGCGCATCGGTCAATCGAAATGAATCGACAGCCTATTGAACTTCCCCTTAAACCTAATCCGGCTGAAGAAGACGCGTTTGATCGCGATTTTGAAGTCCAGTTTGGTGTTCATCCACGCGAAAACATTGAAAAAGCATTACAAGTTAATTTCAAAGCGCGTTAGCAGAAGTGAAGTTGGCAATAATTTTTTTAGGTATTTATAGAGGTAAGTAATGACAGAAATTAAAATCGGATTTATTGGATGTGGTGGTAATGCGAATGGACACATGAACCAATTAGCCGGAATCAAAGGCGCAAGCGTTGTGGCTGTGTGCGACGTTCAAGCAGAACGGGCGCAAAGTGCAGCCGAGAAACACAACGCTGACCCCTATACCGCGCATCAAGCCCTGCTCGAACGTGATGACTTGGATGCCGTCTATTTGAGCCTCCCAGTTTTTGTACATAGACAACCAGAACTTGATGTCATCGAGCGAGGCTTACCATTTTTTGTGGAGAAACCTGTTGCTATCAATATGGACATCGCCCGCGAGGTTGAAACGGCAGTTGCAAACGCTGGACTCATAACTTGTGTCGGTTATCAACTCCGTTATCTCGGTTCGACGCAAATAACGCAGCAGATCCTGCAGGAAAGAACTATTAACATGATCGTTGGTAAGTACTGGTGCAGCACTGGGCATGGGGACCCAAATGCATGGCTCCGCCAGATGAACAAATCCGGCGGTCAACTTGTCGAACAAGCAACACATACAATCGATATGATGCGTTACATGGGCGGAGAAGTGGAAACTGTTTATGCGATGCAGGCAAACCGGCTTCTCAAAGAGACGGATTGTCCTGATGCCAATAGTGTCACTCTTCAGTTTGCGAGCGGTGCCGTCGGTTCGTTGACTGCCACTTGGGCGTATGCAGGAGACTGGTCGAACGCGAATATCCTGGATTTACTGTATGAAGACGAGTTGTTGAATTGGAATCCATCAAGGGTCTTGGTCCAGGAAGATGGGGAATGGGTGGATAAGACAGAACCAAGCCCAACAATTGATGAGGTATTCGTGGACGCAGTGCGCAGCGGTGATGGTTCTTCAATCTTGAGTCCATATAGTGATGCAGTCAAGACACTCGCAATATCGCTGGCAGCGAACCAGTCTGCGCAAGAAAACAGACCTATCGCCATTTCAGAGATTTTGTGAGGATACCTTCCTGACCTGTCCTAAAAGGAGTTGGTTATGTCGCAAACTTCGCCAAAATATCGTATCGCCATCGTCGGATGTGGTGGTATCTCTAACGCGCACGGAAACGCATGGCGAAATCTGCCAGAAATTGAAATTGTAGGAGCCTGCGACGAGAAACTTGAACCGCTCAAGCGTTTTGCTACGGAATATAACGTTCAGAATACCTACAACGACCTCCGACTGATGCTGGAGAAACAGCAACCCGATGTCTTAGTGATTGCAACGTGGCCCTCGAATCATCTCAAAAATGTGCTGGAGGCAGTGCGGTGCGGCATCAAAGGTATTCTTGTTGAGAAACCGATTGCGGTTAACACGACGCAATTGGAGCAGATGATTCAGGTTACAGAACGTGCCGACATCCGATTAATGGAAGCCTTCATGTACCGACACCATCCGTTGACGCTCGCCGTGAAACAGAAGATTGAGGAAGGGGCTATCGGAGAGGTCCGCTATGCACGCTCCACTTTTTCAACAGGACTCACAGACCGGCAGAATTGGCGATTAAGAGGCGATCTCGGAGGGGGTGCTGTCATGGATTTAGGCTGTTATTGCATCAATATCATCCGTTATCTCGTTGGGCGAGAACCGCAATCGGTTTGGGCAACGGGCAAGTTTGAACCCATTAACAACGTCTGGGAAACTCTGATTGGAACTTTGGACTTTGGCGATGGTCTTACCGGACAATTGGATTGTAGTTTTGGATGGACGTGGCGCGAATCTTATGAGGTCGCTGGTACAGATGGCACTCTCTTTGTTCAGAGTGCTTGGGGCAATTCGGAAGGTGAATCCCATTTTATAGTAAACGGCGAAACTATTCGTGTTGATAATGGTGTGAACCCTTATGCCGCTGAGATTTTGGATCTCTGTCGGGCAGTGGATACGGGTGCGCCAACGCATTTACCAATATCGGACGCGCTTGGAAATATGCGTGCCATTGATGCATTACACGAATCGGCACACACAGGTCAGGGCATTAAACTCTCTGCATAAGGTTTTCAATCGGTAAAAGGAGCCCAATAATTAAAAATGTTTGAAAAAATGATGAAGTATCCCATTGACGTTTTTCGAGAGGGGAATTTCTCATTTGGGGTGCCATTGCCAGGGCTTCTTATAGCCGTTCTGCTCGTAGCACTGTTTGCCGCTACAATATGGGCATATCGGAGTACCGAAGGTCGTATCCAACGCGTCTTTCGGGGTTTTCTCATCTTCCTCCGCACGCTTGTACTCTGTCTGCTTGCCTTCTGTCTCCTTAAACCTTTTCTCACAATTTATCAAACAAATCCTGATGATTCCTATCTGTTGGTGATGATCGATCGGTCCAAAAGTATGCAGATTACCGATTCTGTGGATTCAGTGACACGGCTGCGCCGCGCCAACGAACTACTCTTTTCAGAAGAAGCGGGACTCCTTGAAAAATTGAACGCAAAATTCAAAGTTAGATTTTTTGCGTTTGACACTACAGCAAAACGGGTTCCAAGCGAAGCATTGACGAGTGCAGAGGGAGAAAGCACGGATATTCCACAAGCGGTAAACGAAGCACTTGATGACTTGCAGGGAATTCCACTCTCTGGTGCTGTCCTGTTGACTGATGGTGTGGACAGAAGTGGTGTTGATGTCGCAAAATTCGCAATGCAAATCCGAGAACGGAAACTGCCTATCCATACGGTTGGCATTGGCGCAGAAGAGGGCAATTCAGACCTGGAGCTTGTGAAGGTCGATGTACCTCGGACCGCAGAAGAGGATTTTCCCGTCGAGGTATGGGCGACGCTGAAACGGAAGGGTTTCAAAGGGAAGAAGGTGAATATCCAATTAATAAGTAACGGACGAGCCCTGAAAACGGAGTCCGTTGATATGGATGAAGGAACCTCTTGGATGTCGCAGCTTAGCGGGGCAGACTCAGAATCTGATACCAAGACAAAACGCGTTCTGCTTAAATTTACACCTCGTGAAGCTGGCACGCAAAAATTTGAAGTACACGCAGAGTTAGGAGAAACGGAAGCCGTCCCACAAAACAACACAAAAACGTTTTTAATGAAGGTAGCACCTACCAAACGTGTAAAAATCCTGTTTGTTGACGGTAGACCGCGTTATGAATTTGGCTTTATAAAGCGTGCCTTGAAAAACGATCCGAACATCCAATTAACGGATCGGTTTTTGAAAGGGCTCACTGCTGACGGTCTCCCAACATACGGTGGTACTCGTGCCGAAGTGTCACACGATTTTCAATTTTATCCCGACGATAAGGAGATGCTTTTTGACTTTGATGCCATCATTTTAGGCAATGTGGATGCATCCCAATTTACACTGTCGCAGCTGGAGAATACAGTTGAGTTTGTACGCACCCGAGGTGGTGGACTGCTTATGTTGGGGGGTTCCAGTTCTTTAGGGAACCACGAACTTTCCGTGTCCTATATCAACACGCCGATTGCGCAGTGTCTCCCAGTAGAATTGGAGCTTGGATCCCCGCCGCCTCCATTAGCACCGAGGCGAATCGGTAGGTCGGTCAGGAGTTCGCAGTCTATTGAAGACAGCGGCTTTAAATTGCAACTCACACCGGACGGGAAAGTCGAAACTTTGATGGCTTTAGCGGCTATGCCTGCCGATAATTTAGAGCGCTGGCAAATCTTGCCCACGCTAAAGGGATATAGTAAGGTGAAACGTGCTAAAGCGGGCGCACTTGTTTTGGCAGAACACCCAACTGATCGAAATGAATTCGGGAAGCGAATTCTTATCGCGACGCATAATTACAATGCCGGGCGCGTCATGGTATTTACACCGCACACCTCTTGGCGTTGGCAGATGCTACCTTCTCACGAAGATGCGGATCAACGATCCTGGAATCAAGAGGATAGTCCCGAACGGTTCTGGCGACAGGTTGCGAAATGGCTGACGACTGCCCCGAAGGAACACATTAAACTCGATGTCGCAAAAACTGTTTACGCGTTGAAAGAACCTATCGTAATTGAGGTTACCGCTACGGATCCAGAGTTCCAGTTGACAAACAACGCGAAAATCCGAGCCGTGATTCTTGATGCGTCGGGGAAACGCCGGGAGTTAAAACTCGAACAGGTTCTCGGTAAAGATGGACTCTACACGGCGCGTTTTATTCCGAACCGTTACGGCGAATACACCGTCACCGCAACCGGGACCCTCAATAGTGAAAACTTAGGCGAACAACAGACCCTCTTTGAGGTAAAAACATCCTACGCTGAATTTAGCAATGCTGAGCTTAACGCCGCGCTTCTCAAGACGCTTGCGGAAGGGAGTGGCGGAAAATACTATACCGTGGAAGAGGCACCGCAACTTGTAAATCAGATTCCGCTTGTAGAAAGTGCAACATCAAAGATTACGGATGTCGATATTTGGGATATGCCTCTCATTTTTGGGGCGGTTATCGCACTCCTTGGGTTCGAGTGGTTCTTAAGAAAACGTGGGGGCTTGGTATAGCAGAAAATCCCGTCATCAACTCATAATTTTTGGATATAAAAAATTCAACCTGTCAGGTATAGATTGGCACCGGGAGCTGTTATGGCTCCCTGATTTTTTGTCAGGATTTCCACTTGACAAACAGCATTTTAAATATTACAATGATTCTTATCAGAAATTCGCTACAGGATATCAAAAGAGGAGCGAAAAGCATGACGCAACGAGAACTCCACGAAGTCGCGCAAGGAACACGCGCGCCCGAAGACCTTTCCATGACATTGGCGGAATTTCTTGAGAACGATATAGACGGCTATGAATACGTCAAAGGAGAATTAGTGCCAATGTCTCCACCAACAAGGATACATAGTAAGATTAGTGTTAAAGTCATCCGATATTTGGATCGGTATGTGGAAGAGAATCAGTTGGGGGAAGTACACGTAGAGGCAACTTTTCAGGTCGGTGAACGTGGACTGAAGCCAGATGTGGCATTTGTTCCAACGTCTCAGTTGGATGGAGACGAAAACAAAGGATTTCCGATACCTCCCGATCTGGCGATTGAAGTTATCTCACCGACAGATGCTCAGTCGCGTGTCGTTGACAAAGCGTTTGCCTACCTGGATGCAGGCACACGCCTCGTTTGGGTGCTTGAACCCCGTTCCAAAACGGTGACAGTTTATCGTTCTGAAAGTGACATTGCGCTGCTCACGCGCGAAGATACACTCACGGGTGAGAAGGTCGTGCCGGGGTTCGCCTGTCCTGTCTCCCAACTTTTCGAGTAGTTGCGTTGAGGCAATCTTTTTTATTGCACTTCCGCATATAAGGAAAATTATGAACAAGCCCTATAAAAGCGTTATGTTTGTCATCGCGGACGATTGGAGCCGAATTGCACAATGCTACGGAAATGAGGTCATCCGAACCCCGCACATCGATGCGTTTGCCGAACGCGGTGTTGTGTTTGATTATGCTTTCTGCACAAGCCCCTCATGCGCTGTGAGCCGCGCCTGTATTCTTACAGGACAACATAGCCATACACACGGACAATATGGACACTGCCACGGCATTCACGGATTTCGCACACATGAATATATGCAATCGGTGCCGAAAATTTTGAAAGCGCACGGATTTGCCACGGCGTGCCTCGGAAAGAAACACGTTGAACCTGAAAGTGTTTATCCTTTCGATTTTGAACCGAAAGTCAATGCCCGTAGTCCTGTAGAAATGGCGGCGAAGGTTACAGAATTTCTCAACGAGAATGCAGATACACCGTTTTACCTCCACATTGGCAGTAGTTATCCACATCGCGCTGGCAAGGGGTTTGGGAATGACCGAACGCATGCTGGCATCGAACCGAGTTCTTATTCGCCAGATGAGATCATTGTCCCGAACTTCCTGCCGGACGTTCCCGCTGTCCGTGAAGATCTCGCTGATTATTACGAGAGTGTGTCGCGGTGGGACGCTGTGGTGGGTTCAGTTCTGGAGGCACTTGACACTTCCGGACGTGCAGATGAAACCCTTGTCTTTGTTACAACGGATCACGCGATGCCATTTCCGGGCGCGAAGGCATCCAGTTTTGATAGCGGACACCACTGTCCGTTACTTATTGCGAGTCCAACGCAACAGAAACGCGGTTTTCACAATCAGGCACTCGTTAACTGGGTAGATTTCTGTCCGACAATGTTAGATTGGTGCGGTGTTACACATCCGGACGGAGTAGACGCGCTTCCTGGTAGATCGCTGCTTACTGTCTTGGAGGACGATAGTCCATACCCGGGTAACGGCGACTGGGAGGAAACGTACTTTTCCCACTGTTTCCACGAGGTGACGAACTATTATCCGTATCGCGTCCTGCGTGGTAGACGGTATAAGTATGTCCGAAATCTGGCATATCAGTTGGAGACACCTCTCCCCAGCGACCTGTTCCGCTCAATCTCATGGACAGCCGTGCGGAACGACAACGTCCAACAGCTCGGTGAACGACAACGGACCGAATTCCTACAGCAGAGCCGAGAGGCTTTATTTGATATGCAGAACGATCCAGCCGAGTCGCGAAATCTAATTGACGCACCGCAGTTACAAGACATCGCCAACGAGATGCGCCAAAAGGTTATTGAATTCCGTCAGAAAACTGAAGATCCGTGGCTTGAGCAGTCCTTCCAAGAAGGCGAAACACAACCTTTTTTCACGTAATATCAGTCAGTTACCAGCGGTCAGCAATCAACAGTCTGCAATCAGTAAAGAGATTTATGATTACAGATAGACGGGCAGTTGTCTGAATCAGGATTTACATGGCAATACCAAAGTGGTAGCCTGCAACAATCCGCAGAAATCCGCAGAAACGCCCAAGCAAAAACCTCAAGCAAAAACACGCAGGCGGATATAAGAGAGACCCGCAAGCGTTTAAAGGTATGTTGTTCCTCCGCAAGGTAAAATTAAGAACCCGCAAGGTAAAATTAAAAATTGCAAAACTACGATTTAGAGGCGATAAATGCCCGCATCCAAGCAGACAGTGGGCTTATACAGCAGATTCTCACAGAGACAGGAAAAGTCATCGTCGGACAAAGTGCGCTGTTAGAGGGGTTAGTGATTGGATTGCTCTGCAACGGGCATATTCTACTTGAAGGGGTACCCGGCCTCGCGAAGACGACCGCTGTGAGTGCTCTTGCGCAGACGATAGACGCTTCTTTCAATCGCCTTCAGTTTACACCCGATCTGCTCCCCGCCGACCTCGTTGGGACCCTTATCTACGATCAACAAAAAGGGGATTTTTACACGAAAAAGGGACCCATTTTTGCCAACATTATCCTCGCAGATGAGATAAATCGCGCACCCGCCAAAGTGCAAAGTGCCTTACTTGAAGCGATGCAGGAACGGCAGGTAACAATCGGTGGGACGACTTATCCGCTTGACGATCCGTTTCTCGTTTTGGCGACGCAAAATCCGATTGAGCACGAAGGCACCTATCCGCTCCCCGAAGCACAAGTGGATAGATTTATGCTCAAGATTAAGGTTAACTACCCTTCACATGGAGAGGAATTGCAAATTCTCCGACGCATGACGACCGAAGAAATCTCAACGATTCAACCGGTAATTTCTCCGGAAGATATTCTCCGATTCCGAGAGGCGGTCCGCAGCATCTATATGGCAGAGCAGTTGGAGAGTTATATTGTCGATTTGGTGTGTGCGACGCGCGCACCAGAAGCGTATCGATTGGATGAACTCAGCACATTCATTGAATACGGTGCTTCGCCGCGCGCGACCATTTTTCTGGCGTTTGCTGCGAGAGCACGGGCGTTCCTTTCTCAACGCGGTTACGTTACGCCTGAAGACATCCATACAGTCGGCATGGATGTCCTGAGACACAGGGTCATCATCAGTTACGAAGCAGAGGCGGAGGGGCGCGATGTCGAGAGTATTATTTCGCAGGTATTCGCGAAGATTGAAGTGCCTTGAACGTCTATTCCTCTGTCTGTCCTGCTACAGCCGATGCCCGTGCACCTACGCCGAGGACTGCTAAGAACCCTTCTGAATCGGCATGGTCAAAGTCACCAATCGCCTCCATAGAGGCAGTCTCTTCGGAATAGAGCGAATGCGGTGCTCCACCTGCGGCATAGAACGCGACATTCCCTTTGTAGAGTGCAACTGTAATGCTCCCACTCGCTAAGTTAGTGAGCGGTCCAATAGAAGATAACAGCGCTTGTGTCGCCGCATCGAACCAGTAACCCTGATATACCTGCTCCGCAATCGTGGCGGCGACCCCATCAAAGTGTCGGCGTGCGCGTCTATCCAAAATCAGTTGCAGTAGATATTCGTAACACTTCCCAAGCAATTCCATCCCCGGAGATTCATAAACACCACGACTCTTAATCCCGACAAACCGGTTTTCAACGGTATGGATGCCGATGCCGACACCATTTCGTCCACCAATACGATTTGCCTCTAATAGACTCTGAAGGGGTGTAACGGGACTTCCGTTAACCTCAACAGGTGTTCCGCGGGCAAAGATGACCGTAAAGTGCTCTATGTCATCAGGTGCGTCTTTTGGATGGACTCCCATACCGGGGATAATAAAGCCTGCTGGTGTTTTCAAAGATTCGAGGCGTCCGGCTTCATGCGTGAGTCCCAGCAGATTTGCGTCGGTTGAGTAGGGTTTCTCGTGTGTCGCAGTAATCGGTAGGTTATGTGCTTGGCAGAAGTCTATCATCTCTTTCCTGCCGCCGAACACTGTGAGGAAGTTCGGATCTCGCCACGGGGCATAGACAGCGAAATGTGGATTGAGCATATTGGTGGCGAGTTGAAATCGCACCTGATCGTTGCCTCTACCCGTCGCACCGTGTGTTAAGATGGAAATGCCGCGTTTTTCCATCTCCGGCAGGAGTGCTTTCACGGTGACATGCCTCGCGATGCCAGTCGTATTCCAATATCCGCCTTCATACATGGCTTGGCACTGGACGAGTTGGATACCCGCCTCTGCGAGTGCGTCCTTCGCGTCAACCATAATCGCATCTTCGGCACCGCATGCCAACATTCGTTCCCGGATTTCCGAAACGTCCCGTTCGTCAGGTTGTCCGAGGTCTGCCGTAAAACAGACGACCTTAACCCCGTTATCGACCAACCATTTAGTGATGGTACAACTATCTAAGCCGCCCGAAACAGCGGCACCCACCGTTTTTCCTTTTAATGCATCAATGTTCAAAAGCAATCTCCAAGGTATCATCTATTAAGTTATGACGGAATTATACCACTTTTTGGTGCAGCTTGCAAATCAATATTGAGACACTAAAAAAAAATATATTTGACAATTTATCCAGTTTATAGCATAATAATTCAAACGGTGCGGTGGCACTTACTCCATCCCGAGCAACGACTCTGAGAGGTAGAAGATAGCGAGACCTTTCCGCCTCACCTTGTTGCAAATGGCGTTAGGTTCGCAATTTTCACACGATTCTCTCAAGTCGTTTCTAAGGTTCATAAAAACCCGAGAACATCCATTTCTATGGAGATTTCCCCGCATGGAATCTGTCAAGGATATTATCCAACAGTGCCATGAACAGCGACGAAAGGAACTGCAGCAGCGGGAGACAATCGTCTCACCCACGTTGCACGGTGAGCACCCTTACCACTATATTGTTTATTGTGCACGTCGATATCCGTTGCTTTTGCATGACCTTGAACAGGCAAATATTTCGTTTATGCCGATTGGACAGGCACCGGAATTCGATCGAGGCCCAGTGTATTGTGGCGGCTCGCGTCTCTTAAGACGACAAGGCACACTCAACTGGGAGCCGAGACGATGGTTTTCGTCGTGGGGGATTCAGGTCTATACAGGAACACCATCTGCGCGCGACGGAGCGAATTGGCATGACATCGAGTTCACCTACAGAGCGATCCGCGATGCCCCTGATGCCGTTGTTGCATGTCTGGACGCACTCATCAACGCTGTTATGAATCCGCTACTCACCTTGCTCAAGGCTGGAGGCTTGCGATTTTCGTGCCGAGTGCCAGACTATCTTCACCCAAACACAACGGATGAGCAGCAGTATGTTCATAAGCATCTACCTGACAAAGACCGCCATCGCGACTGCGATGTGTATGTTAGAATTATTGGGGATAAAGGCTTTACTCGCTGGGATGCCCGCTACGAGATTCTTAAGGGCAATCTATTAGACCCGCCCATCATTTCTAAAGATGTGCTCTTTGCGTTTCTCGATGTCTTTCGAGACCTGTTGCACGAACCCGCCCCGGCATTGGAATTACACAGGATAGATGAAACGATCGAGGATACACAGGATTTCGACGATTTTGCTGTCATAGAATCGTTAGAAATAGAGCAAGTTGTGAATGAGAATATCCTTGCAGTGCGACGCGGTGAGGTAAGTCCGATTGGAATCAGACGACCGAAACCTATCCTTGAAAAACTGGAACGCACTGGGGCTGAGGATGAGAGGAATCTCTTCGAAGGTGAGGAACGCATTCTTGGGATTATTACGGGTCCGATCAGCACGGAAAAGAAACGTGAGATCGAAGCGACGTTTCTAAATACGGCACCTCTATGGGTCAACGCTAATACCGCACATGATGCTGAAGAGGCAGAGCAATATTATGAAAGGCTGGGCGTTTCAGTAGAACGTTGGAAACCGAGAAACTATCGCTGGGAGCAGGCGAAGTGGACACCGATTGCTGAACGGATGCAGAATCCTTTTGCGCACCGGAACGTCTGCGAAGATGCCGAAAGATGTGATGCCTTAGAACAGAAAGGTGGTGATCCGAATAGGAGTATCTGCCCGAGTTGTCCAGCTTATGACGCGTGTCAAGTGCGCGGGTATCTTTCTCAATTCGAGACGCTCAAGGAGAAGCAGGTCATTGTATCTGATATTCCGAACCTCTTTCTGGATCAGCGGTATGCGGCGTTTGTTGATGCGTTGATTATTCCCGATAGGGTCTGTGTTATAAATGATTCTGAATCCCATCCTGCCAAGCTCTTTTCAGAGCATCATTTGTCAATCGAAATTCTTGAAGGATGGCTCATTAATTGGAGCGGTGCGGCGTTAGGTCAATTCGCGAAAACAATGTTGAACGCTATTCGGATTACAGACAGTCAACATGGTGATATTGCGAAGCGGACTCGCACTGTTGTTCAGGCATTTGAAGGGTTAGAAGATAGCATTGTTCAGCAGATGTGTGAAGTAAATTATACATCTAAAGATGGCAGCAGCTTAGCAATAGATATTGATAGTGCGATCGAGTTTGGGATTTTGGATATATCGACCTCAGAAAACATAGCGCAGACCCCAAATGTGTATCGCGACCCGGAGTGGACGTTATGGCATCAGTTGAAGGCATTCTTTGCGCATTACACGCGCGACATGGATGCTCCAATGTTTGTCGAGGACGGGATTTTGCGGTTCTGGTTACCGCCACGAATTCATCAAGAGGTTCAGAAACTTGTGTTCATATCACCAACGTTCGCGGGAGATTGTTTCAAAGAAGTGTTTCCTGAAGAGACCGTTTCGGTCAGATGGGTTGAATCGCAGGAGACATCGCTTTCAGGGAATAAGTCTTTTCAGCTGCGGAGTGCGCCTCATATCTCCTATGCAATCGCAAACTACGAGGTTAATTGGGATGTGTTTGGCCTTTCTGAAATTGCGAGTCGCTTTTTTCGCGGTATCTATCAAGAAATGAAGCGGCATCCGGATTGCAATCATGTTGTTATTTCGAGCTCAAGCACAGTGGTGATGTTGAAAAATGTTTTTGATAAGATTATCAGCTACCACGATCTCATCAGAGACACCCCGGCACGCCCTGAGGATTTGCGATCCACTTTTGAGGCTGCTGACGTTTACTACGACCGCATCAAGGCTCTACAATCCATCTTTGAAGCTGCTGATGTTGTCTGGATCGTTGGCACGCCCTATTGGCCCCCAAAATTCATCTGGGAACAAGCGAAAATATTGTTTGGAAACCAAGAACAACCGTTAAATTATAACTTGACTGTGAACCCTTATCAATTTGAAGATGAACGGATACAAGAACTCTACGAACAGAATGCTGTAGGGACATTGACACAAATTATCCGTATCGCTGGATTCAATGAGACATCGGATAAAACGCTAATTCTCAACACGGCTTTGCGGGTACCCGCTATCACTGACGCACCAGAGACGGAATTGTTCGATTGGGAAGACTTGGAGATTGCTGGTGGGTTGGACAAACTTTCAGAGACGATTCGGATACGTGCAGGGTACGAGGCAGAATACGCAAACATGGATGCGTCTTGGAGCCGAAAACGCGTTGAATATTTGCTTGGGGTTTCCAAGGCACAAGCAAACCGTATCTTGATGAGATTGAGGGGCAGTAAACTCGAGCGAATTCCATTCCATGTGCAGATTTTAGATTTGCTTTCGGATGGAGAGAAAACAACATCCGAAATCCTTGAATCAATTCAGGGGAATCCGGGTTCCATTAAAAACGAACTCACCCATCTTGTGGAAATGGGTGAGATTGTGAGGATCCGGCGCGGGGTTTATGCGTTGGCATAGGCAAGTGTCTCCCCTTTAATTAAAAACGCATTTTTTGCGCGAAATTCATAAAAAAATAAGATTTTTTATGCCAAAATTGTATTTTTTATACAATTTTGGCATTGTTTCTTGCAAAACTGAATCAATCTATGTATAATATAATATGACTGAAATCCATTCATACATCATACGTCATCATGATTTCAGTCATACTCCAAATTAAATAGGAAATTGGTAGAGCGCAGAGGGAACAGTTCAGCAGGCTTTCTGTCTGCTGCTCGCCAACTCCTTTTCCAAGCCATTCCGGCGAACATACTCCCGCATGCAGGACAGATTGGAATATTTGCTGCCTCCATATTATACATGGTAGATCTTAGAATTACTTATACACTCTCCACTGGTGCGGTTGGATGAAAGACCCTACCGCACGCTGCTTGCTTCGCCTCAAGAGTCCAGCGAAATATTAACTTATTTTTTTAATCCACCATCAATGCAGCCAAAAAATCCTTGACATCCGTTCCAAAACAGCATACAATGCAACCTCAAGCAATGTATGTTTTATACGGAGGTTTCTCATGCCGACAATCGAAAAAGTTTTTGACTCCCCAGGACCACAACCTAACGGAATGCAAGCCACCGAAGAAGGGCTCTGGATTCTCGACCAACAGACCAACGAAGTGCACCTCGTCTCTTATGATGGCGTTGTAAAAAAGACACTCGACACCGGTTCCGACAGAGGAAGCGGTATCACGGATACAGGGAATACCCTCTGGCTGGCGTCTACCTACAGTTGCGAAATCCTCTCAGCGGATCCGGAAAGCGGTAAAACACTCGCTTCTTATGACACACCGGGTGCAGGTCAGACGGGTGCCCACGGCTTAGAGTGGCGCGACAATAAACTCTGGTTGGCGGTCCCGCCATCCGCCACCATTTATCAGGTCGATGTTGAAGATGGTTTCAAAGTCATTCACACGCTCCCTGCTCCCGGCGATCGACCACACGGTATCGCATGGATAGGCGACGATCTCTGGTGCGTTGAGACGAACCACCGAGCGATCTTCCATCTGAATCCAGAAGATGGTAGCCATCTGAACAAAATTGAGATACCTGAACCGCATCCTGAACCGCATGGAATGACTTACTGGGATGGGTCTTTCTGGTATTGCGATGCACATACAACTGCGGTGTGCCGTGTAGCATTATCCTGATGAAAACAGTCGGACGGCTCCTGAATATGGGCGCAAATTCTGCCGCGATGAATATGGCGATCGACGAGGCAATTCTGCTTGGACAGCAGGAGCACCCGAAACCGACGCTGCGGTTTTATGAGTGGTCGTCTCCAGCTTTCAGTTTCGGCTATTTTCAGGATATTGCGTCAGAAGTTGATGTGGAGGCGTGCCGCGCAGACGGCATCGAATTGGTGAAACGAATGACGGGCGGCGGGACTGTCGTGCATGGATGGGAATTGACGTATACATTGGTGCTCCCACGGGCTGCTTCAGAGATGGGTATTTCCGACACGTATCAACGCATCGGACACACTCTCGTCAAGGCATTTCAGAAACTCGGTGTCCCCGCGCAATGCTACACTGAATGCCCCAATCCCTCCGAGTCAGTTCCAAATATCTGTTTGACGAATCCTGCCGAACATGATGTTATGTCTGGCGACAAGAAGTTAGCAGGCGTTTCTGTGAGACGTAATCGGAAGGGAATTATGTTTCAAGGATATATTACATTAGATATGCCACCTTCATTTATCCTCAAGCGCGTTTCAAAGGACCCGGAGGTCCAACAGAGCCTCCACGAAAAATCGACTGCTATCAATGTAGATGGACGTTTTATAACAAGGGATGTGGTTATCCAAACCGTTTGCGAAACATTTGAATTCGGAATCCCGTTTAATTCAGGAAAACTATCACTGGAAGAATGTGCACAGGCAGCAACCTTGGCTGAGACCAAGTATGCTACAAGCGCGTGGAATTTTGGATAAAGGCACATTAGCAAATAGCAACGAAACTGTAGCCCGTAATGTAATGGAGGGCGGATTTAAGAAGCACACGTGAAAGCTACAACTGCCGTCATTTCTCCGCAAGGTATAATTAAAAATATTCTTATTCCACGGGGCGCGTTCATCATGGGTACCGATATTGAAGCGTTCTATGGCACTGCTTTAGCCAATTCGGAGCATGCCAAACTCGATGAAGCACCAATGCATGTCCGTTTTCTCGAAGCATATCTGATTGAACAGTATCCCGTAACAAATACCGAGTATGCGGCTTTCGTGCAGGCAACGAATCACCCAGCACCGCCACATTGGAAAAATGCAACCTTCTCACCTGAAGAGGCAAACCTTCCGGTTGTTCATGTAAGTTGGCATGATAGCAACGCGTATGCACAATGGGCAGGCAAGCGGTTACCAACAGAAGCAGAATGGGAGAAAGCCTGTCGTGGTCCTGATGGACGGATTTATCCGTGGGGCAATATCTTCGTTTCTGATGAATCTGAATCCACAGAAACTCCAGCAGAAACTTTACAGATTCTGACGGCACACCTCACACCTGTAGGAGTTCGTCCTGCGACAATAAGTCCCTACGGTGTCGGAGACGCGGCAGGAAATGTTTGGGAATGGACTGCCGATTGGTATCAACCATATTCCAATCCAAAACCGCTTAAACAAGGAATAGATGATAAACATAAAGCCATGCGTGGCGGGTCATGGTTAGAAGTACGTGATGGCACTGCGGAACGCTATTTTCGGTGCGCCAATCGTTTACATGCACCACCAGACTATGCCGCTGGGAATATCGGTTTTCGGTGTGTGCGTGAGGTGCTACCCGGACAAGTCGAATCGGTGCATGTTCCTGCGGACCCCCTTGCTGACTATGTAAAGGAACGGAAGTTAAGTAACCTACATCTCCTTCAAAAACGGGCGCAAAAGAACAGTCTCAAAGATACCTTCATCGCTGTCCTACTCATTGGAGGCGCGATCTACGGTATTGTAGAGAAGCCTGAATTGGTATTGGGTGCTGTGACAGCGGGTATTATCGGGGTCGGATTTCTTTTTAGTGCCAGCGTGAATTTCTGGCGGAGATGGCGTGCAGTAGCACGAGCCAAACAGGTAGAGTCCGATTTTTAATTTTACCTTGGGAGTAATCAAAGACGTTGGAACTCTTGTGGGCGTGCCGCCTATCTGAAGAAATACCCAAGCAAAAACACCTCCATTTTATTACGGACTACGGGTTTGAACACACAAAAACAAACGGTAGCTTGTAACAACGGCGTATCGGGCCTTAATCGGAAACATTATTAAACAGATTGCCCTATACAACACCTTGCGAATAATTAAAAATTCGCATTGACCGAAATTTGAATTCAGTGTAAACTTTAGCAAACTCAAGCATTGCGACCTCAAGTCGCTTCTATAAGGGGAGAATAATGAACCCGCTATGTTTGGAACACTGTTTGACCGAAACAGAAAAACAGCAATTTGAAGACAACGGTTTCTTTGTGGTTGAGGATGCCATCCCGCAGGAGATGGTTGAAAAGTTGATCGCAGCTGTTGACCGAGTCGGGGCAGAGCATCTGGGCAAAAATGAACTCCCAACCGATGCGCGTTTCAACCTCCTCGATTTTGTCGGAAGAGACGATAGCTTTATCGAGCTGCTTGACTGGCACACGACATTTCCGAAGGTCTGGGGAATTTTAGGGTGGAACATCAAACTCTACCATTCACATCTAATTGTGCTACCGCCGCTGCCTCCTGAAGAGCGCGACAAATCCCAACGTCTTGGTTGGCACCAGGATAGTGGTAGACTCAATTTTGAATTGGAAGGAGACCCGCGACCCCGCGTATCGTTGAAAGTCGCATTTTTCCTGACCGATACATCCGTGCCGGGACGCGGTAATTTCTCGGTGGTGCCGGGGAGCCAGAAATCGAATACTTTAGAAATGCCCGATGATCCTACGGCGGATCCCGAGGGTGCGACATCTGTATTTGCCAAACCGGGAACGGCTGTCTTTTTCGATCGCAGGCTCTGGCATTCCGCAGGACGGAATACCTCTGATGTCACTCGGAAAGTATTGTTTTACGGTTACAGTTACCGCTGGCTGCAGCCACGCGATGACATGACGGTGGAGCACTATATGGACTGTTCCGACCCGATTCGCCAACAGATTCTGGGTAAAAGCACAGGTGGGCACGGCTTTACATCTCCCGGTGAAAAGGATGTGCCACTTCGCGCGTGGATTCAGGAAAACCTCGGTTCTGATGCTGTTGCGCGCTAACACAAAAACACGACGGGCGGGCAACGCTGTCCGCCCTTCATGAGCATTTAGGGTGAGAGGCTCATCTTTCCAAACTCCCACAGCAAAATCCAAAAATATGCGAAGATTTTAGAGGATGGCAGCCCTATCTTACCTCGCGCTGCACTGTCCAAATAATTGCAGATTTTACCATAAAAATTCCACATTTCTTTGGCATATCTGAAAAGAAAATTGTATACTTTTATAGAACAACGCAAATTCCGCATAAGAACATCAAAAAACACTCAAGCACGGTGCAAGGGACAACCTACATAGCGTTCGCACGTTCTGTTTTCTCCTTCTTTACTTTTAATGTATGGAAGCAACCGAACCTCCTGCTCGCGCGCTGTAAACTTTTAAATTTGGACTCACGTTGAATACATCGGATATAATTTTCTCACACGGATAGGAGTTGCCAATTTTCATGAAGATGCTTTTTTGCCTACTAATGGTATTTTGGATTCCCGCGGTTGCCTTTTCCGAAACAGGATCAATTCAAGGAACTGTTTATGACAACAGTACGAAAGCGCCATTAGCAGGGGCAGAAGTTTTCATCGTTGAAATCGACACACGTCAGAAAACTGATGAAAATGGAAAGTTCGTTTTTAGTGCTATCCCCGCAGGAACCTATACTTTAATTACCACGGTGCCTAATACTGAGTTGTTGCACCGCACCTCTATTGTTGTTACGGAAGAAGAGACGCTGGAACCTGAAATCTATGTCGAAACAACACAGTATCGTCTTGAGGAAGTCGAAGTAACCGGCGAAAGTGCCCCGAAGACCGTCAGTAAAAAAAGCCTTCAGGCACGGGAAATTACGCGTCTCCCCGGTACAGCCGGCGATGCCCTTCGCGCCCTTCCAGCAATTCCGGGTATCGGTGTCGCGAATGATTTTAGCGGTGCCCTCTATATTCGTGGCGGTTCCGACGAAGATAACCTCTACTATTTCGACCGAGTGCCTGTCGGTTATCCGTACCACTTCGGAGGGATCGTCTCATCCCTGAGTTCCGAAATTATCGATCGGATTGATGTCTACGCTGGCGGCTACGGTGCCGAGTATGGTGTGGATTCTCAAGCCGTAATTGACATCTACTCGCAGGACAGCAGTCCAGCAAATTTACGTGGAAAATTTAACCTCAATCTTCTCTTTTCGGAGGGATTGCTTCAAGGCAAAGTCGGCGAGAAGGGCTACTGGTATGCCGCCGGACGCAGGAGTTACATCGACCTTTTCATAGGATCTCTGTCATTTGGGACGGGAGCGATCACTGCCTTTCCGCGTTTCTGGGATTACCAACTAAAGTCGGGCTACGACTTCAACGAAAAGCATCAACTCTTCTTTAATATCTTTGCTTCGGGCGATCGGTTTGCCCTGAAGTTGGACGGCGAAAATATAGACGAAGATTTTCAAGGAAATGTGAGTTTTGAAAGTGGCTTTGAGGGCGCAGGCATCCACCTTCGCTCCTTCTTGACAGAAAGACTCACTTCCTATTTATCATTGACCCGTTCAAAGTTTCTATTTGATGTCAATTTCGGCCCATCACTTTCACTTGAAATCGATGCCCCAGATTATGTTCTTCGCGAAGATCTTACTTATGCGTTAAACGCGCAGCACCGCCTTGAATCTGGGTTAATCCTCGGATTTGAACCCGGACAAGTCTCTGGCACCTTCTCTCGTATCCCTGATGAAGGCGAGGTTGACTATGACATCCGGTTCGAGGAAAAAGTCGCCATAGACGAGTATGTGCGTGGGTATCGCGTTGAAGCCTATTTGCAAGACCGATACACACTGCTGCCGTTTTTGTCAGTTGTGTTTGGGCTGAGATTTGATTATTTTAACCGCATTAATCAGCTATCTGTCCAGCCGCGCGGCAGTGTGCTCGTGGAACTTCCCAACAACTCTGAACTCCAATTCGCCTATGGGATTTACAATCAGACCCCGATACCGGCACAACTCTCTCCGAGTATTGGTAACCCTGCCTTGAAGTCGAGTCAGGCAAGTCATTACATTCTGGAACTTAAACGGCCACTTTCACCAAATACAGAAATCAAAATGGCAGCCTACTACAAAGACCTTGCTGACTTAGTAACTGCAGACGAAGAAGCGGCTTATCTCAATCAAGGTGTCGGTTATGCGCAAGGCACCGAGATTTTTCTACGACATCGGGGCGGCGACCGATTTTTCACTTGGGTTTCTTACGCGTATGCCCTGTCGAAACGCCGCGACCGTCCTGATGAACCCTATCGCTTCTATTCGTTTGATCAGACGCACGTTGCTACATTCGCTGCAAGTTACAACCTTACGCCTACGTGGGAGATTGGTGCGAAGTGGCAATACCGGACTGGGAATCCATACACACCTATTGAAGACGCAATAATCCGATTCGATCCGAGAAACGGAGAACCTATTTACGTTCCTATCTATGCTGAAACTAACTCTGATCGGTTACCGCCCTATCACAGACTCGACCTGCGCGTCAGTAAAACCTTCCAGTTTAACGGATGGAAACTCGGCACCTTCTTGGAACTCCTAAACGCATATAACAGACAGAATTTGCTCGATTACAGGTATAGCGAGAACTACACTGAGCGTGAAGATGTTAACCAATTACCTATTATTCCCTATTTGGGGATTACAGCGGAATTTTAGACGTTTTGCCGAGGAGACAAAAACCTGAAACGGGCATTAATCCTTCTAATTTTCATACTACCCTTGACGGCCTTCGGGCAAACCGATACGAATGATACCGCCGAATCAGACGCTGAAAAGGATGAAGCATCACAATCTGTTGTCATTTTAGATGAAATAAAAGTCGAGACGACACGATTGGAAACAAGATTCCGAAAGACATTGAGCGGAGATTTGCTCAGGCGCGCGACAGGCAGTGCTGGCGATCCTCTTCGCGGGATAGCCCGACTTCCAAGCGTTGGGACAGTTAACGATTTCATGGGGGTCCTTTCCATTAGAGGTGGTGCGCCGGGAGATAATCTTTACTACTTTGACCGATTACCATTGGGATACCCTTATCATCTCCTCGGTATTGTTTCGGTCGTGAGTTCCGAGGTCATTGGAAAGGTTGATGTGCATCCGGGTGGGTTTGGTGCTGAATTTGGAGCGGACTCACAAGCGGTGATTGATATCCATTCCCGCCCACAAAAAATGGAGTCTTTAGGGTGGTTGGATGGAATGCTAAAACCGAGTTTTATCTATTCCGAAGGCTTCCTCAGTGGTGCTTTATCCCTTCGAGAGAACCCCGCGGCGAATGTTCCAAACGAAACGGATAAAAAATCTATTTTCCATCTTTCCAAGGATATACTTCTCGGCGATACTCAGGTATTCGGTAGAGATGCAGACGAAAAGGACAGAAAATCGGCGAGCACTGACCAAGAATTCTTAGAAAACAGGGCATTATCCGGGCAAGGATATTGGTACGCTTTCGGCAGACTCAGTTATCTGGAACCCTTTTTTGAATTGGCATCGAGATTAGTGGAACTTGAGGATCTGGTTCGAGAGGTGCCGCGTTTTTGGAGTTATCAGTTAAAGGGCGTTTACAAACTCAATGAAACTCATGGAATAGTGGTTAACGCCGTTACCGCGTACGATGCATCTGAATTGTACTTGGGAGCGAGGGAAGTTCACGACAGCGATCTTCGAGGTCCCGCGATTTCAGAAAACCCTTTTGATGTCCAAGGAATTCACTTCTATTCTCGTTTATTGCCGCGATTTAGATCTATTCTGTCATTCACCCGTTCGTTTACAGAAAACGAACTCGCTTTCGGTGAAGAGTACTACTACCGGACGGCAGCGTCTGTCTACGCACTCCGCAATGATTTCACTTATACCACATCCTCAAAGAATCCCGATGAGACTGTAGAATTCGGCTACTTGCTTTCAAGCACCCCTTCAACGGTCATCAGTGATGGCGCGCGCCGAGTTGAAGAGGGAGATCCTGATTATGAGTTTCGGATTCGGCACCAACTGGAGAAAGTCTACGTCACTGAGACGCGAAACCTTCACCGTTTAGAGGGGTACCTCCAAGCGAGTCGGAACCTATTCAATTCTGACCTTCTGGGCACTTTTGGTGTGCGAGCGAGCTTCTTCAATCTTACGGATAACCTATCCCTCCAGCCACGTGCCCAACTCCACTATAGTCTTCCATGGCAAGATGCATCTCTGAACTTCAGTTATGGACGTTATGCGCAAAATCCACGATTAGATCAGTTTGTGCTGGGTGTACCATCAAACGCGTCTCTTGAACAGAGCCTTGCAACGCATTACGTTCTTGAGTTGAGACAAACGTTACCCTTCAATACGCAAATGAATATCGCCGGCTATTACAAAACACTACAAGATCTCATTATCTACAATAAAGATGCAAAGCAGTATCAGAACGGTCAGGAAGGATTTGTGCGTGGGTTTGAAGTTTCTTTAGAACATGATATTTTCCAGAACTTCAATGGGTGGGTGGCGTATGCTTATACAGTTTCCAAACGCCGTGATTCTCCTGAAGAATTCCACCGGTTTTATACCTACAATAGTCCGCATGTGCTAACTGTCGCGACGAGTTACAGTGCCACGCAAGAACTTCTTCTCTCAGTACCACTCATTGACACATTTGATATAAGCGCGAAGTGGCAATACCAGAGCGGTGTCCTCTATGCCCCGTTAGTAGGTCGCACCCCTTTTACGAACTTTCGGACGAAGGAAAAAAAGTGGCGACCGCTTTACGGAGAGTGGAAGCGCACCTCGCCGTATCATCGGTTAGACTTGAGTCTCCGATTTAGTTTGTTAGGCGGTTTAGAGGATAAAGGTTGGGAATTAGGGTTGGCACTTGAGGTATGGAACGTTTATAACCGTAATAACATCCTTGAAGTGCGCTACAGCCCGAATTTTACAAAAGAGGAACCTGTTTCGCAATTACCGATTATTCCATTTGTAGCGATGACGCTGGAATTCTGAGGAATCCGTTTCATTGAAATTTATATAGTCCAATTCGCCTCTTTTTTCGTCTTTAAATATTAAATTAACCACATTCCTTTTTGAAAGGAGGCGACGTTTTTTGGACGACTATCTATCTTCTTCACTGAAATTCCAAAGAGTCCCAATCTACTTATTCCTTATTGCGCTGTTGCATACCCTTGTCCCCAGCGGACACGCCGAATCGCACGATCACCAAGTTAAGGCATATCGCACTTACGAGAGTATCGAAATCGACGGTGATTTAACGGAGGAGGATTGGAAACACGCAGAGCCAATTAACGAGTTTGTGCAGATTGAACCGTATGAAGGCGAAATCAGTTCCGAATCGATGGAGGTCCGGGTTCTCTACGATAACGAGAACATCTATTTCGGCTTTACCTGCTTCGATTCAGATATATCGCAACTGGTTGCTAATGAGATGCGCCGAGATTCTCGGGACTTGCACGAAAATGACACCGTGTTCTTGATATTGGATACCTACAACGACAAACGGAGCGGCTTCTTCTTCCGTATGAACGCCCTGGGTGCGATACAAGACAGAGCCGTAACCAACAGCGGTGACACGTTTAATTCGGATTGGGACGCTGTCGTTGAATGCAAGTCGAAAATCAACGACACCTATTGGACTTCTGAACTAAGCATCCCGTTTAGCCAACTTCGTTTTGAAAAGAGCGATCCGATAATATGGGGCATGAACACCGGTCGCGAACTCGCGCGAAATCAGGAAGAAATGATATGGGTGCCTGTCCCCGCATCCTATGGGGGCAGAGCGAAATATCGAACTGCTAACTTGGGCAACCTCGTCGGACTCTCAGGCATTGCTCCCTCTCGGAACTTAGAGGTGCTTCCATACATCCTTCCCGGCGTGACCCAAATCAATGAAAATGATACAGGACTTGAAACAGAAGGAAAATTCAAAATTGGTTTTGATGCCAAATACGGTATTACCTCTAATCTGACCGCTGACATCACCTATAACACAGACTTCGCGCAAGTTGAAGCCGATGAAGAACAGGTGAACCTGACCCGATTCAGTCTCTTTTTCCCCGAAAAGCGTCCGTTCTTTTTGGAAGGTGCCGGACTTTTCGATTTCGGCGTGCCGCGGACGAGTTTCCGCCGACCGCCACCGATGCTCCTTTTCTATAGCCGTCGTATTGGACTTGCTGAAGGAAACGCGATTCCGATTATCTTCGGTGGAAAGACGAGCGGCAAAATCGGTTCTTACGGCGTAGGGTTTCTCAACGTCCTAACAGATGAATTTTATGACGCTGATACAGAAGATGATCCACTTGACATCCCGCACACCAATTATTCCGTAATGCGAATTACAAAGGACGTTGCCTCGGGTTCGCGCATCGGCATGATCGCTGTCAATAAAGATGAAATTGGCGACTATAATCGCGCAGGCGGTTTTGACTTTGAATACCGCCCCAACGATAGTGTGGATGTACGAGGGCTGTGGTCTCGCACGTTTGAACCGGATGCTTCTGGACGCAATAATGCATGGTACATCGGTTCCAACTGGCGAAGCAAGCGTTTCCGTGTAGAAGGTTCGTATACCGACATTGACGAGGATTTTAATCCCGCAGTCGGATATGTGAGACGTACCGGCATGCGACAATTCCGCGGTGAAATGCGATGGGTACCCATGCCCCAAAGGTTCGGAATCCGACAAATTTGGACCGGTCCAGAGATGAACTATATTCTCAATCACGACAACGAATTAGAAGAATGGGACATTTCTTACACCAACTGGTTTGAATTTGGCTCTGGAGATTATATCCTTTTCAATGGGAGACGCAGCTTTGAACATCTGAACGATGTTTTCGATTTTAGGGAGGGCGTAGAGATTCCGATAGGCGACTACCAATCCAACTCGTATAGTGTACGTCTCTCCAGTAGTGATAGTCGTCCGATCAGTACAACGATTGGTGGCGGTATTGAAGACTTCTACAAAGGCGTAGTTCGTAGAGCATATATCCAAACCACAGTTAAGCCGAATGGGCATATAAGCCTGAGCGCACAATATCAGTTCAATCAGGTAGTGGATTTACCGGAAGTGTATTTTACTGACGGGCAACCCCGTCCTGTTTATGTCAATCTTTTCAGAGGTAGATTTGACTATTCCTTCACTACGGGACTCTTTGCGAAACTATTTGCACAGTGGAATGCCGATACCAACGTTGTGTCTACCAACTTCCTCATCAATTATATCTATCGTCCGGGAAGCGATTTCTACTTCGTTTTCAATCAAACGTATGATACGAACGGCACGACTCGATCTCGCCTACTGGATTCAACGGTGGTTGCAAAGATGACCTACTGGTGGAACCCGTAATCCGAGAAATGAGACTGTTTTGATACAAAAATTGACACAAAACTGAAAATGTGTTACAATTAAAGTATGTTTATACTAACATAGGGTGCCTGAATTGCGAATAATTATTAGGTATTTTTTTAAACTTACTTTAGCCGCCCTCTTAATATAGGAAACACGAGCGAGCAATGTGCTGAGCACGAAACTATCCCTCTTTTGTTTCGCAGGAGGAAAAACAGATGAATAGCAGAACTTCGGGCATGCTCAGTCAGATGCAGCAGCGCCGGGCTGATCGGAAAAAACCGAAGCGTTTTGTCGCATTAAAAAAAGTTTCGCTTGATGCCAGTCAGGAGCATGGCATTTCTACGGCACAAACGAACATGCCGAAGCATCCTATCACACAAATGCACGTCGGACGAAGTTCCGCCGCGTTTGTCGTCGCCATAGTGTTTCATGTCCTTATAGCGATTATTATTGGCGTTTTCTATATCGCCGATCGGATTGAATTTGAACAAGAGACGTTTGATATTAGTATCGTCACGGAAGACCCAAAAACCAAACGCCGCTTCATACGTAGAGAAGCACCGAAGTTTAATGAGGTAAAACAGACCCAGCAGAAAGTCCAGGTCCAACGTCCCGTGACTGTCCCTGACCAGCTGCTATCGCAGGACGCATTTACGATCCCTCAGGGACCCGAGACGACAGGTGACCTCACAACACCCAGTGCCGATGAGGGACCCAGACTCATAGATGTCCCACGCGACTTTGAAAAACCCACGACGACTATCGAACCCGACTCACGGACACCCGGATTTGAGATACAGCGTGAGGCACCCACACTGATGGAAAAACTCGACACGTCTGCTCCGGATGATGCCCTTGGGTTGGATGGCGTTAGTTTTGAGAGTGAGCCCGGCATCGTTAGACCACAATACAAATATAAGGTGGAACCCAAATATCCCGAAGCTGCCACAAAGGCAGGCAAGGAAGGTCAGGTCATTCTACAGGCAACCATTGATGAGAAGGGCATTCCGAGGGATATTGTAGCGATTACAGATATTGGATTTGGATTTGAGGAAGCAGCGATGGCGGCGTTGAGGAAAACTACTTTTCGTCCTGCCACAAAAGGGGGGAACCCGATCAGCCTTCAGGTTGAGATCCCTTATTCTTTTACACTCAAAGATAAATAGTAGTGGGCTCGTCCGTCTTAAAAGAGTAGGGGCAGCCCTTGGGATTGCCCTGGCGCAATATTAAAAACCAATTTTTAGCAAGCCTTTCGCCGCGAAGTTACGAACTAAGTTCACAACCGAATGGCGCGCTGTATCGGCTATTTGTGTCTGTTCAAATGTGAGTTGAGCAGTTTCCGTTTCAATGGCTTCTGCCTGTGATGCTGACATATTTTCAAAGAATCGATCACGTATAGCAGTCGGGGCGTTGTGTAGGGCAAGGGCTAAAGTGGGTTTGTCCAGTACTTGTAAAATAGTTCTGATTGCTTCATTCTCCAAATTCCCTACGTCTTCAAACGTAAACAACTGCTCAGAGACGCTATCCACCACACTGGGTTGCTTTTCGCCTAACGCTTCCAGCAACGCATTCTGTTCTGTTATATCCAGATATGATAACAATTTGGCGAGGTTCGCGGTGCCTTCACCCAAGAAGGTGGTTTCTTGGATCGCCTCCTTAATCCTCTCGATCTGTTCATTCCAAATTTGCATAGCGTATTCAGAGGCAACCGTCTCTGTCGTCGTCACCTTCTCAGCAATACTCACCTGTTTATCAAAGGGTAGCTGCGCGAACAGTTTTCCGGCATGTGTTGCGAGCGCATTTCCTGTGGATTCACTTTTTAAGTGCGTACACATAACTAAAAACACTGCCGCCTCGCTATCGTCAATACTTTGGAATGCTGCCAACGCCACCTGTGGATGCGTTTCGTCAAGCAAGTCGGTGAGTTCTTGTAGTGCAGTCTCATCTAAAAAGGTGGATGTGGTCTGCGCATCGGTGTTAGACAGGGACACCTTGTACCCCCTTTTTCCCGGCAATCACTTCACCAATTCGGTAAGTGGATTCCCCAGACGCGTTGAGAGACTCCAGAGCAGCATCAACGGCATCAGGAACAACGATCACGACCATCCCGATTCCCATATTGAAAACCCTATACATTTCTGACGCTTCAACATCCCCTTTCTCTTGGAGAAACGGGAAAATGGGCGGAATTTCCCATGTGCCGTTCCGAATGTAGGCGGTACACCCGTCTGGCAGAATCCGCTCTACATTTGCTGGTAAACCGCCTCCAGTGATATGGGCAAGACCTTTAATGTCACATACCTCACGAAGGGACAGAATAGAATTCACGTAACTTTTGTGGCAAGCAAGCAGTGCCTCCCCGACCGTTGCTGAGAGTTCAGGAAGATAGGTGTCTACACTGTAATTGCACCTGTCGAACAGAATACGCCGAGCTAATGTAAAGCCGTTTGTATGTAAACCTACGGATCCTAAACCGATGAGTTGATCTCCCGGGGTAATTTTCTCTCCGGTAATCACGTCTGCCTTTTCAACCGCACCGACAATAGTCCCTACCAAGTCGTATTCACCGGGTGTATAAATATCTGACAACTCTGCGATTTCACCGCCGATTAAGGCACAACCGATCTCTCTGCATCCTGACGCGAGACCGGTTATGATCTCTTCAATCACCGCTGGTGCCACTTTGCTAATACCGATATAATCTAAAAAAAAGAGTGGCTCTGCACCCTGCACGACGATGTCGTTGCCGCAATGTGCCACAATATCAAAACCGACCGTGTCATGCCGTCCGACTTTAAAGGCGACCTTTAGTTTTGTACCAACGCTATCTGTACTGGAAACGAGAACCGGTTCTTGATAGGTTTTAAGTGCAAAAAGCCCGCCGAAACTCCCGACATCACTGAGTACCTCAGGTCGATAAGTGGTTTGGACAAGGCGTTTAAGCCGAGATATAGCCTCGGATTCTGCTTCAAATGAAACACCAGCATCGGCGTAGGTCAAAGCCTTTTTAGCTGCCATCTGATTTTTCTTGTTCCTTCAATAACTGTTTACGAAGCGGTGAAACGCCTTTCTTCGACCTTAGGAGACTAATGACTAACACGATACCGCTAATGCCTAAGGCTACGAGAACACCAATCTCTTCCGCCTCCGCTGGTGGCATCTTGGGCTGCAACTTCCCAATCAAGAACGGAAGGATTCTACTCAAAACCATGCCGAGAATTGCACATCCAAGTAGAGCAATGAGTGTAGATCGTCCCTGCGCTGTCCCTATCGGATTCGGTTTCTTCTGTTTACCATGTTGTCTATACTGCATAAAATTTCCCTCGTAAGGCGCGCTTCCAAGCCCATGTTAAGACCGAGTTTAATCTACGATTAAGGGAAGTTGTTGTGAGGATTCTTCCACAAACGGGATCGGATATTTTCCATCAAAACAGGTGGTACAAAAATCCTGGGGTGTTTCCACTGAATTGAGCAGTCCTTCAATGCTGAGATACCCCAGACTGTCTGCCCGGATATACTTTCGAACTTCCTCAATTGTGTGCGAACTTGCGATTAATTCGCCACGGGTCGGTGTGTCCACACCATAGAAGCATGCGAATTTATTCGGAGGGGATGCGATGCGGAGATGGACGGCTGTCGCGCCGCCTTGCCGAACGATTTTGATGAGTTTCCTGCTGTTTGTCCCCCGCATGATTGAGTCGTCCACAAGTACGACCCGTTTGCCGCGCAGCACATCGCGCACTGGATTCAGTTTTATCTTCACCATCAGTTCCCGGACATCCTGTGTTGGGTTCATGAAGGAGCGACCGACGAAAGTATTTCGAGATAATCCTAAATCAAACGGAATGCCAGACTCTTCGGCGTATCCAAGCGCAGCGATTGTTGCAGAATCAGGTACTGGGATAACAACATCTGCTTTGACAGGGTGTTCACGGGCGAGTTGTCTACCGAATTCGCGGCGCGTGTTGTTCACGCTTTGCCCAAACATCATGCTATCTGGTCGTGCCAAATAGATATATTCAAAGATGCACTGCGATAATTGCGCCTGTTTCTTATGAAAACGAAATGACTCTACACCCCGATGTGTAGAGCGTGTAAACACTAACTCTCCTGGCTCTACCTCACGTATCGGTTCCGCTTCAATCACATCAAAGGCACACGTCTCAGACGCTAACACGTATGCATCCCCAAGTTTACCGAGCCAGAGCGGTCGAAATCCATGAGCATCACGAGCACCCATCAGCGTGTTTTTATCCATACATACGAATGAATACGCACCCTCAACACTTCGCAGTGCATCCATAATTCTATACTCCAACGCCTGCTTCCGCGAATGCGCTATCAAGTGGAAAATGACTTCAGTATCCAAACTGGTGCTAAAGATGGAACCCGCATTCTCTAAGTGATTCCGAATTTGCAGGGCATTGACGAGATTGCCATTGTGACCGAGCGCGAGGGGACCTTGCTTGTAGTTCCGAACCAAAGGTTGTGCGTTTTCAAGCGTACTTGCCCCTGCAGTTGAATACCGGTTATGTCCGATAGCGATATGCCCTTTCAGTTTCGCTAAAGCTTCAGTAGTGAAGACGGAGTGAACAAGCCCCATACCGTGGTGGTATGTAAACTTTTCGCCGTCTGATGCGACGATGCCGCTACTCTCCTGTCCGCGATGCTGAAGGGCGCGTAACCCTAAATACGTCAATTCCACCGCTTTTGGATGGCCGAAAACGCCAAATACACCGCATTCGTCCTTTGGTTTATCATCGTATTGCATTTTGATGGGTGGAACCTCCAGCGTGCACTCTTGAATTTACGCAACAGTTCATCAAAGAAGCCTTTCCTAAATTAAGCCTGTTCTGTACTCGCTTGTGTGTCTTCTATCGGTGTTAACCTGTACCCCAATATTGCACCGATAGGAATAGCAAGAATATACCAGATTTCGACCGGTAAACCGAGGTGAACCCACCCACGCATGGGTAACGAGATAATATACGCAAGTGTTTTTAGAACGGGTAAGAGCAACGCCAAGATCAGATTCGGTCTGCCAAATATTTCCCACGGAACGTTAAGCAGTGCCAGCAAACCGACGACAGCAGGTGGTCCCAAAAATGCCCCCGAACAGAGCGGCTTTAGAGGGATATCGGCACCAAATTTTTGACTCAGAAAACGGATCCCCATACTTGCACCTATAATCACAACTCCGTATGTGACGGTTAGCGAGATGAGGAGAAATAAACCTACCCAGAAACCGTGATTGACTCGGTTTCCAAGTAGGAATTGCCAAATAAGACTCTCAAATATCATCAGGCAGATCCATCCACCTACCAGACCAATGACACTCCCCGCGACGATTTGCCCGAACGTTAATGTAATGTTATTTTTGGTTTCCATGCGCTCTCGACTTTCTGTCTAATTAAATTTTCAATTCTATTGTAACATGATGCAACATTAATGTCAAAACAATCTAATCTTTTTCCTGTAGGGTCCTTCAGTTTTAAGTTTTGGTTTGGAGAAATATCCATCCATCACAAAAATTGGGATTGACGAAACAGCAAATATTTATTAGAATGCCGACAACACTCGGTATTTACAATATAGACAACCAGCCTTGTTCTACGCAGAGGAAAAGAAATGAAAGAATATTTAGAGATTCAGAAACCTGAACTTGACTACACTTACGAGTTTGAAACCGATGAACTTTCCCTCGTGTCCGAATGCCTTGAAGCACATGGTTTTGCGATTATCAAAGATGTCCTACCTCCTGATTTGGTCGATAGTTTAAAGCAGGCGGTCTTTGACGGCACAGATCCGAAACGGGAATTAGAGCATGGACAGAGCAGCACCCGACACGCGTGGATTGAGTCTGGACCGGGGGCTTGGCAGCTGCTCGGATACGATCCCTTTATGAAAATCCATCGGCACTTGATCGGTGCAAAGGAATTGACCCTCCACCGATCTGCCGCTATCATTCGGATGCCTGGGTCTCAGCCTGTTGCATGGCATACGGACTGGTGTGGGTTTTCAACGGACACCCCCAAAAATTCAGGTGATGTGCTTAACCGTGGACTTTGGCCCTCAGGTAAATGGTTCTATTTGACGGGTTCTCGTCCAGAACACGGAGGGTTGTGCATCATTGAAGGGTCTCACGTCGAGAACTGGAAAGGTCCCGAAGGCTTCAAACTGACAGCGGACAAACGCTCCTTCTATAAGGAAGGCGAAGAAGAAAAGGCTTATGTAGGATTTGATATTCCGGGATTGGTGCCACTCTTCACGAATCCGGGGGATATGATTGTGTTTGCGCACCGGACGTATCACGGCGCGTTCCCGAACCAGATTGATGAAATTCGGTTGTCGTGCGGTGTCGGTTTTCGGCATCGGGACCACCATATTGATACTCCGTGGGAAATCCCAGAAGAAGGCAGGCAGTTCTTAGCGGACTTACCGCCGCATTTTCAGCAGTATACGCATGGGTATACCAGTATCAATTTGAATTGGCAGGGGTAAGCGCGTTTCAGAGTATTCAGAGTAAAACGCAAAAAATGATAGATTCCAAAAAAGCCGTAAACCTATACCATGACTGGATTCTCAGCGGTTTTTGCAGGAGGTATCCTGGAAGTTTACTCTGAAGTCTCATACGGAAAAGGAGAAACTTAAATCTACACTTTAGAATGGATAAGATAATACGAAGCGCGTTAAATCTCCTGTCGTCAAGACTTTAGTGAAGTTTACAATTAACTAACGATCCCCTGGCGGGGTTACAAACCCCACCAGCAAAGGATAATAATTGCACATTGCATCTACAGATCACCGATGTAACACGCGATGAAGAAGAGTGCGAAGTAGTAAATGACCGGATGAATCTCTTTCCTACGACCCGTCACCAACTTCAAAAACGCCAATGAGATGAACCCGAAACCGATGCCGTCCGTAATACTGAAGGAGAGCGGCATCATCAGCATCGTAAGGAACGCGGGGATCGATTCTGTGATGTCTTCCCAGTCAATTTGACTGACACTTCTGAGCATCAATCCACCGACAACAATGAGTGCTGGCGCGATAATCGGATAAAGGAAAGCAGCTTGACTAATCTGAAACCCACCGCCAACGATCTTAACAAGCGGATATAAAAAGACAGACAGCAACATGAAAATGCCTGTAAAGGCAGCGGTAAGTCCTGTCCGTCCACCTTCGGCGATACCTGTTGCGCTTTCAATGTAACACGTCACAGTCGAAGTGCCGAGCAATGCCCCGCCAACGGTACTTCCTGCATCCGTCAAAAGTGCCCCTCTGGCTTTTGTGAGTTTTCCCTCTTCCATCAGTTCCGCTCGATATCCGATAGCCGTAAGCGTCCCAATGCTATCGAACATATCAATGGCGAAAAACACAAAGATGACGGGAATGATTTCCAGTCTGGCAAATATATTGGGAAACTGTAGTTTAAAGAGCGTTGGCTCAATGGACGGCGGTGCAGCGACAATTCCGTCATAGGAGGCTGTTCCAACGATGAGGTTGGCAGCAGCTGAAATGAGGATACCAATCAGGATAGCACCTCGCACCTTGCGTGCGATGAGTGTGAGCGTTACAGCAATACCGAAGATTGAGAGGAGTACGGGTCTGGCATCAAGATCACCGCGGGTTATAAACGTGGCAGGATCTTTTGTAATAATTCCACTCATCTGTAGTCCGATGAAGGCAATAAACAACCCAATCCCAATAGCAATGGCATTTTGGAGCGAGTGTGGAAGCGCATTCATGATTGCCTCGCGTATCCCGACAAACGAGAGTATGAAAAATAGCATACCCGCTATAAATACAATACCCAACGCTTCCTGCCAAGGTATACCTGAACCTAAACAAAGGTCAAAAACGAAATAGGCGTTAAGCCCCATACCCGGAGCCAATACAACAGGATAATTCGTAAAATATGCCATGCAGAACGTCGCGAGTGCACTGGATAGGCAAGTCGCAACCATAACGGCACCATAATCCATACCAGACTGCGAAAGCATTGCGGGTTGCACGAAGATTATATATGAAATGGTCATAAAATTCGTGAGACCGGCAACGAATTCGCGTCTCAACGAAGTGCCGCTTTCTTTTAACGCAAATAGCTTTTCAAGTATCATCTTCCCTCCTTTATTGGTGGTCAGTAGTCAGCGGTCAGCAATCAGGAGAATAACCATCAGAAAAAGGGTTCCGATGCGCATTAAGCATCTCTTTCTGAAACTGATAGCCATTTTGTGGCAGTCAAGGGAACCATGTATACCAGAACCCTTCTTTGCTGATAGCCGATGGCTGATGGCTATTAAAAATTTGGTTGAAGCACACCATAAGGCAATTGCTCTCCTTTCAAACCTGCGAGCAAATTCTCCATTGCCATTGTCATCATCTTCATCCGCGTTTGGACAGTTGCGCTCCCAAGGTGTGGGGCAACAATAACATTGTCCAAACTGAGAAGCGGATGGTCGGTATTAATCGGTTCTGGTTCGGTTACATCGACGGCTGCACCTGCAATCTGTCCCTGCTTAAGTGCATCATATAAAGCGTAGTGATCAACGACGGGACCTCTCGCGATATTGACTAAAATGGCTGTCTTTTTCATCAAAGCAAGTTCTGCTTCGCCGATGAGGTGTGTTGTTTCTTCGGTTAACGGGACGTGAAGCGTCACGAAATCGGAGACTTCCAATAGATTTTCAAGTGTTCCGTATTCTACACCGAGTTCTTGTTCCCAATCGGGTCGACGTTCACGTTTGTAATAAAGGACACGCATATCAAAGGCTCTGGCACGTTTGGCAACCGCATGCCCAATGCGTCCCATACCTACAATCCCCAAAGTGGAATGATGTACATCAGTTCCCCAGAGGATGTTTGGGTCATAGTAATGCCACTGTTTATCAACTTGGACATGGTTATAGGCAGGAACAATATTTCGAGCAGTGGCAAGCAGGAGTGCCATGGTCATATCGGCGGTGGTATCACTGAGAACCCCCGGTGTATGTCCAACCGCGATCCCGCGTTCTCTACACGCTTCAACATGGACGTGGTCATAACCGACTCCGACGACAGAGATCGCTTTGAGATTCGGTGCTGTAGCAATCATCTCTGGAGAGACAGGCTCATGCCCATAAGTCATTAACCCATCAAGTGGCGGAATTCTATCTGCGATAGGCGGCAAAATGGCGCTCGTGTGCCACATATCGACCTCACATTCTTCTGCTATCTTCGCGCGGATCTCTTCCCGGATAGGACGCGTAACAAAGACTTTAAATTTCGACAAAGCATTCCTCCTTTAATAGCCATCAGCCGTCAGTGCGGATTTTTCAAAAAATCCTTTCAGCAATCGGTAAAGAGATTATCGTTTAACAAAAGTCTCTTGTGACTGACCGCTGATGCCTGATTGCTGACAGCCATTCCTATGATCTGCGATAAAAAATCCGTATCGGTGTGCCGTGAAATCCGAATTCCTTCCGAATACTGTTGACAAGGTACGCATCATAGGGCTGCTGGACGCGATGGATATTCCGTCCGAAGATTAAGAAAGTAGGGGGTTTAGTTTCTACCTGTGTAATATATTTAAGTGCGGGACGTACACCTTTAACCCGCGGCGGTGGATGTGCACTACGCAATTCTAAAAGCAATTCGTTGAGTGCCGGTGTAGGGATGTGTGTACAATACTCACGGTATACCTCAAGAGCAGTCGTTAATACTTGGGTAACGCGTTGTCCAGTTAGCGCCGAAGTAAAGACACGTGGAA
This sequence comes from Candidatus Poribacteria bacterium, assembly GCA_021295715.1. Lineage (NCBI taxonomy): Bacteria > Candidatus Poribacteria > Candidatus Poribacteria bacterium. Next base: position 53,733 of record JAGWBV010000003.1, read on the forward strand.
CATAGCCGAGTTGCGGAAGTTGAGCATCTATCGCATCCATAAACGTTGGATGTGTTGTATTGTCCTTATCAACCAGATCCCACTTGTTCATGACTAAAACGGAGGCTTTCCCTTGTCGTTCGATGAAATTAGCGATAGTCTTATCCTGTTGCGCTACCTCTTGGGTTACATCCAGCACAAGTACAGCGATGTCGCTCTGGCGAATACTGTGTATCGCGCGTTGTACGGTTGCGGATTCAAGCTCATCTTTGATAGTGGATTTACGCCGCATTCCTGCCGTATCAACGACCTCAAAAGGGATATTGTCGTGAACGATTCGAATATTCACTGCATCGCGCGTGGTACCGGGTCGGTCATCAACAATCATTCTATCTTCACCTAACAAACTGTTGATAAACGAAGATTTTCCGACATTCGGTCTGCCAACAATAGCGATTTTCATTGTGGCAGGCGCGTCGTGAACAGTTTCGTCGATCTCTGGAAGGACTTCAACAACGCGGTCAAGGAGTTCCCGAATCCCATCGTTTTGGACGCACGATGTCCACATCAGCTCTGTCAATCCGAGTGCGTAAAACTCGGCGGCTTCATTGTGAAATCTGTCGCTGTCTACCTTATTGACGACGAGGAAGATAGGTTTACCAGCGATTCTGAGTTTATCAACGACAACTCTATCGTGTGGCATGATACCAACTCGTGCGTCAACGACAAAAAGGACAAGACTCGCTTCAGCCAAGGCAGCATCCACCTGTGCTTGAACATTATCAATGAGTCGGTCATCGGGATCAACGTCCAAACCGCCGGTGTCAACGATAGTAAAAGCTCGGTCTGCCCATTCTACGTCAGCGTAGTTCCTGTCGCGCGTCACGCCCGGAGTATCATGAACGACAGCGTATCGGCGATCAGCTTTCAGTCGCCGACTTTCAACTTTATAGTCTTCAGTTTCCAGTTTTAGGTCATCAGTTAAAGAGGACTCCGATTCAACAGGATCATTTCTTAACCGATCACCACGCTTCTGCCGGCGGCTATTTCCAGTGATTCGATTGAAAAGTGACGATTTCCCGACGTTCGGTCTGCCGACGATCGCAACAATGGGTCGCACGGTTTCCATATTTTTAATGTTCCTTGCGGTTCGGTGAGGTGAGTTTCAGGTTTAGAGTGCGTTTCCGTATACCTGCGGAAACGCCCAAGCAAACCCCTCCACTACGTTACGGACTATACGATTTTGGACTACACAAAGAACCTGCGCGTAATAAAATGGAGCGCAGTCCAGGAACCCCGACATTAAAAGCCTTGCGGTTCGTTCAGGTCGGTTTTACGACGGAAGTCGTTTTCGTATATCCAGCCCGGCGCGATGCTTGGGTTTACCTGTTCTAACTTACGTAACGATTAGGTTATTGACGGGCGATGAAGGATTTCCCTCCTACAAATGCCCTCCACCCTGTTACGGATTTTCCGTAGCATCGTTGGCTGAGTTAACTTCCAAGCGTCCATCTGTCGCTACAGATTGAGAAACTGCAATAACCGATTTTACCACAACAATAATAGGTATTGCAAGCAATACCCCCCAAAATCCGAGTACAGCTGCCCCAACGATCACAGCAAACATAATAAGCAGCGGGTCTACATCAACAGCGGTGCTCATGATTTTAGGTGAAATTAATGAGTTGTCAAGCGTCTGAATGCCAAGAATGGCAGCTAACAGAAATGCACTACGAATAAGGAAATCAATGATACCGAAATCCCCTGCCGCCAGCCCCATTAGCATCGCTACATAGGCGAAACCGCCACCGATAAAGGGTCCAAAGGTCGGTATCGCATTACAGATCCCGGCGATGACACCAATGACCAATGCGAACGGCACCCCGATAATGCTGTATGCAATACAGGAAACGACCGACACAATTGCGATAACTGCAACTAATCCTTTTAGGAACTGCTGTAAATTTCTGTCAATTTCGCGCAGATAGGTCTTGGCAGTTTCGCGATGAAGCTCAGGGACCAGCATGATGAAACTCCGGAAATACTTGTCAAACGACTGGTTTGCATAGACAAACACAATGAAAGCAAGCGATACTGTGGCTAAAAATCCACCAAATCCGAAAGCGATCGAACCCGCTAACTGAACCCCTTCTTTGACAGCCTCACCACCAGTTTGAGCGATTGTGGGAATTCTTTCGGTCAAGTATGTTTTCACCTGCTGGACAATAGGCTCGTCCCGATAGGTGTAACTAATCCCTTCGTTTCGCGTCGCAAACGGCTGCCATCCGGCTGCAGGCAGCGCGCGATGCAGGATAGAAATTCCATTACCGATGTATACACCGGAAGGTGCAGACGCTATCAACGAGACTGCAGCAGTCCCTTCCGTTTTGCGCCATGTGCCGAGACGATGCCACTCATAGAGACCATCCGGCGTACCAGCGTAAAGTTCAATATCAACCTCCGGTGACGGATCTTCTAAACGCAAGCCTACAGAAGCTTGCCGGACATTCCACGTTCTACCACCACTTGCCAACGCATAAACCGGATGCGTTGCAGAAGGAAGTGGATTCCACTCAAGAGAAGAATCCTCCAGATACCAATGCACCATTGTCGCCTGAGGCGTTATAGAAGGAGATAGCGAACTGGAGCTGGCTCCTACAGACATTGCATCAATTATCGCTGTACTGGCAACATAAATTATCCTATCACCATTCGTATCCACAATTGAGACAATACTGATGATGGACCTGTCGCTATAAATGTTCGGAGCCACCTCACGCCAAGTTTGTCCTAAATCCTTACTGCTATAAAGTCCTTTCTGCGTGCCAACGTAAATCTGGGTATTATCCCAATTCGGAACGCTGATCGCTTGAACAGAGAGAGTATCGAAAGGGGTTCCTTGCACCTTGTGCCATATTCTTGGGTTCCGGATGCGTGTTACATTATCTTCAATCGCCTTAGTGGCATCAATAGGCAATGCCTTGTAATACCGATATAATCCACTCCGAGTACCAGCATAGATAACGTTTCCAACTGCTGCGAGTGCTTGTATCGGTTTACCAAGGAGCCCACTGTTCGTAATACCAATACGGTCAAGCTCCGGCTCTGCTCCCTGTCGGATTTCATAGACCCCGTGATTCGTCCCGAGGTAGAACGTCTCTGCTGGTGTCGCCTGTTCGTCTGCTTCGGCTACATTGCCTTCGTTAACACTAATAGCGACCGCTTCAAATGTTTCACCAACGATATAAGGCAGAACAATTTCATGATAAAACTTCAGCAATCCACTTCCCATTTGGGTTGCTTGCTTACTCACCTGTTTCCCGGTATAGAAAAGCAACGCACCGCAGACGAAAACAATCAGGACTGTCGCGATCCCACGTTGGTATTGTGCTTTGAATGGGAGAGCATTCCAGAGAAACCTAAAGATATAAGCGAAGCCAAATCCTAAAATGAAAGGGGTCAGCACGCCCAACAAACGTATAAAAATCCATACAGCTATCATCAATATCTCAAGAATGACGATGCTTTTCAGGTCGATCCAGCGGTAAACGCGGATAAGCAGAACCATCAGCAGTATTGGCACAACTGGATGCAGCAGGAGTATTCGGCTGCTGTTGGCACTGCCTTTGTAATAGGCAAAGGCTATCCATCCAGCGGCGAGCACGACGCTGATAATTGAGAGAATTGCTGTGACGCTGAGCACTGGCTGTTGTGGATTCGGCTCATTTTGCGTGTTCATTGTGAATAACTTTCGGTTTTATGGCAGTCAGCGGTCGAGTCGGATTTTTTCCAAAAATCCTTTCAGTAGTCAGTAGAAGAGGTATTCGTTTAACAAGGGCAACCCGCAGAAATACCCAAGCAAAAACCCCTCCTTACTGATTGCCGATTACTCATACGCCGACGGCTTCTTTGCTGACGGTTTCCGACGGCTACTTACGCGGTTGCCGGGGCATCCGTTGAATCTCTGGATTCATACGTCTCAATCACGCCTGCCCCGATGCTGTCGCCCCAGACGTTAACTGTGGTACGGAACCGGTCAAGTAGCCAATCAATGGAAAGAATCAACGTGATACCTTCAACGGGGAGATCCACGGCTCTGAGGACAATAACCATTGTGACAAGACCTGCCTCCGGAATTCCTGCCGCACCGATTGCTGCCAAGGTCGCTGTCAGTACAACAACAACTTGTTGCGCTGGATCCATGTTTATCGCATAGACCTGTGCGATGAACATGACAGCCACTGCCTCATAGAGTGCGGTGCCATCCATATTAATGGTCGCTCCCAAGGGAAGAACAAAACTGGAGGTACGTCTGGAAACGCCGTTCTGATTTTCAACCCCTTCCATTGTTAGGGGCAGTGTAGCACTTGAACTTGCTGTCGAAAAGGCGTTGAGCAAGGCGGTTGCCATGCCTTTGAAGTAGTTAAGTGGATTTCTGCGTCCCAAGATCAAGAGGAGTATCGGTAAAGCGATGGCACCGTGTATACCGAGTCCTAACACGACTGTCGCGCTATATTTGCCCACCGCCACAAGTTCGGGCCAAAAACCTGCGAACCCTTTTGCCTCGCCAATTCTCCCCGCGATTAAACCAAAAATGCCGACCGGTGCGACATACATGATCCAGTGAACAAGTTTCATCACTGCCTCATTTAGCCCTGAAATCACGGCGATGACAGGTTTTCCGATATCCCCAAGCATAGATAAAGCGGCACCGATAAGGAGTGAGAAAAAGATTAAAGGCAGAATGTCAGTCCGCACCATCGCCTTGAAGACATTTGAGGGGATCATTCCCTCTTTGCCGGTTTCTTCGTTGCCGAGAAATACCTCTTTGATAGTACTGCCCATGGTCCGTTCCATTTTGCCGGACACTCTTGTGGCAATTGGCAAATTGACGTCGATGCCTTTACCGGTATTTTGGGGTTCTATTGTCACAAGCCGTCCGTCAACGAATAATAGACGTTCGCCACTGACCGTTGTCACGTAGCGAGCATCCGTGGCGATGGGGTGCCACGCTTTTACTGTGACTGTTGTTCCAGAAATAGATTCCACTTCGCCGCGCACGTCCTGATCGGTGAGGGTAACGATATATTTATTGTTATATGTCCGATTGAATTCCCCGCTTAGCTCAACAGTGAGCATCTCAGGACCAGAGAGCGTGTAACTCAGATCAGCGCGATCTTCACCTTGTGATAGTCCCTTCCCCGGCAAGATGATGTTAACGAGAATCATCCCGATGATAACGGAAATAGCAGTTGTTGCCATATAGTAGAGGACGGTTCGTCCGCCGATAGAACCTATATTGCGAATATCGCCTAAATTTGTTATCCCGACTATCATGGATAGGATGACAAGCGGCACCACTATCATCTTCAGTAGGTTTAGAAATATCTCACCGAGTATTGTTGTATGGACTGCAAATCCTGGCGCGAACCCACCGATGATTGCCCCTGCAACAATGGCAATGACAATCCCGTAGAGCAGACCGAGGCTGGCCCTTGGTTTACTTCCATTACTTCCATTTTCATTCATAGTTTGTTTTCCCTTTTTTAAGTGTTAATTTAAAACGGCTACTGGCGAGATTAAAAACCTCGCCAGCGAAAACAGGACTGCGTTTAAAGTTCTGCATCAACTCGAATCGATAACTCTTCAAGCTGTGCGTCTGTTACAACAGAGGGAGCGTGTGTGAGCGGACAAAGTCCCTGTTGCGATTTCGGGAACGCAATTACCTCTCGGATGTTCTCCTCGTTTCGCATCAGCATGACCATCCGATCTAAGCCTGGTGCAATGCCAGCATGCGGCGGTGTACCGTACGACAACGCATCTATGAAATAACCGAACCGACTTTCAACCTCCTCCGGTGTAATATCCAGAACGTCAAAAACCTTCTGTTGGATATCCCACTGGTGGATTCTGACACTCCCGCTACAGATTTCATACCCGTTGCACACGAGATCGTAGTGTTGGCTCTGAACCTTGCCCGGATCTGTGTCTAACAACGGTAATGTCTCCTCTGTCCCTCCGGTGAAGAGATGATGGAAAGGTTCGTAACGATTCTCATCCTCGTTCCACTCAAACAGCGGGTAATCAACGATCCACAGAAAATTGTACTGGGTTTCGTCAATGAGGTTCAGTTTTTTCCCGAGATGGAGGCGGAGATTCCCGAGGGCATCGGCGACGACTTTCGGCTTGTCAGCAACAAAGAACATGATGTCGCCCGGTTTCGCGCCCGTTCTTTCTTGTGCTGTTTCCAGTTGCTCCGTTGTGAAGAACTTAACGATCCCCGACGAGAACCCTTCTGTCGTGACCTTAACCCATGCCAATCCTTTTGCCCGGTACGTAGCGACGAATTGGGTCAGGTCATCGATGTCTTTGCGTGAAAAGTCCGCACCTCCTCGGGCGGCAATGGCTTTGACCTGCCCACCTGCTGACAAGGTGCGCGTAAATACCTGAAACTCACAATCCGCCATAACATCTGAGAGATCGGTGAGTTCCATACCGAACCGCGTGTCCGGTTTGTCGTTCCCGAACCGCGCCATTGACTCGTGATACGGGAGCCGTAGGAAAGGCGTTTGGACCGGAATACCACCCGCATCCTCAAATATGCGTTTCATCAACCCCTCGGTCACCTCAAGCACATCGTCGACGTCGGCGAATGACATTTCAATATCCAGCTGCGTGAATTCCAACTGTCTGTCAGAACGGGTATCCTCATCACGGAAACATCGCGCTATCTGGAAATATCGATCAACGCCGCTCATCATCAAAATCTGTTTAAACTGCTGCGGTGATTGTGGAAGCGCATAGAATCTGCCGGGGTAATGACGACTCGGAACGAGTACATCGCGTGCCCCTTCAGGTGTGCTGTTCATCAAAATAGGAGTCTCAATTTCAAGGAAACCCTGCTCGTTCATATAGTTACGTGCTGCGAGTGCTGCCTTATGCCGCATTGCTAAAGTTTTCTGCATCTCAGGACGACGCAGATCAATAAATCGGTAGCGCATCCGAATGTCTTCCGCTACGTCAATATCGTCTTCAACTGGAAACGGTGGCGTTTTAGCAGTATTCAGAATATTCAGAGAGTCCACAGCGAGTTCAATCTCACCCGTATCGAGTTCTGGGTTGACTGTGCCTTGATAAATGCTGAGACCTTCCTCTCCCCCCATATCTTCAATGACAATATGATATGTCCGATTATTTTCGAGATCGGTGAGCAGCCATCGCGTGCCAGCGACGCGGGTCACCACTTCAATCTCCCCGGAGAGCGTGTACTTCGTATCGACCTCTGCAAACAGGGATCGGAACGCTGGAGAGAGGGTGCCATCGTCGAGTTCGGTTTGGTACGCAGCATCCGCATGGAAGAGCAATTCGCCCGGATCACGTTCGCGAACGGTGCCACTGACGTTCAACACATATTCGCTTCTAATACTATCTGCGAGGGCGTGTGCTTTTTCGTCAATCTGCGGATCAAAGACTACTTGTGTGATGCCTGTTCTATCACGTAAATCAACAAAGATGACACCACCATGATCTCGACGGCGGTTGACCCAACCGTTGAGTTGCGCAGTCGTACCAACCTCGGTTAAGCGCAGGTCCCCACAATAATGGGTTCGTTTTAGACAAGGCGATGTGGCTTCTTGGGTTTCTTGAGACATTTTTCTATATTTCCTTGCGGTTCGGTCAAGTGGGTTAGCACTTTGACGCTTATTTTCGTAGACCGCCCTCCATTTCATTACGGGCTTGCTCGTCCTACGAAATTCAGGTTCTTAATTATTACTTGCGGTTCGGTTTTTTTAATTGTTCCTTGCGGTTCGGTCAGATGGGTTTTGAAGAATAACGCGCTTTTCCGTATATCCGCCCTCCTAGTGCTGTGTCACTCCTAAAATGATGGATGTGGGCAGCCACAAGGGACTGCCCCTACAGGGAAAATCCCTTCAACACACAGCACTAGCGCCGGTCTCCTATAGAGGCTTGCGGAACAATGTTACAGGCTACGGCTTCTCATTCTATCCAAGACAGCAGCCTGCAACAACGGCACAGGCGGATATAAGAGGAAATCCTCAATAAACAAAACACCCCATTTCTCGCCTCGCGAACATTTAAAAATTCCTTGCGGTTCGGTCAAGACGGATATTTTGTATCATTAAACACCGAATCGTTTCTGAAATTCACATCAGAAACAAATATTATTTTCTAAGCTGCTCAAGTTCACTCTGGATCTGCTCCCTGGCACTCAATAGATCGCTCGCATCTGTGGTAACACCAACAATTTCATCAAGTACTTTCAAGGCATTGTCGTAGGACTCTATCTGTTTCTGTGGCTGATTCATGGCGGCGAAAACGTTTCCAAGGATATAATGGGAGCGCCACGAATTGGCATCTACGGCGATGCCCTTCTTTCCATATCTTTCAGCTTCCTTCAGATTTCCCAATTGCAAATGGAGACCCGCCATTGCCGCAAAAATAGGGGCAGGCAACTGCGAAGTTATTTCCTGTCGTTCAAGTCGCTCGTAAGTCCGAAGGGCATCCTTATATCGTTCTTGGCGTTCATATAGGGGACCTAAGAGCAGGTAGACCTCAAATCTTTTAGGATCTCGTCTGAGTAATTCTTCGAGTTCCCTTGTTGCCTTTCCAAGTTCACCTTGCATCTCATACAACGTCGCTAGATGGAGATGTCCCTGGATGTCATCAGGATTCTGCGCCATCGTTTGCTGGACCTGCTTTTCAATTTGTCGGAGTTCTTCCTGCTCACCCTCACGGATCAACCCCGCAACTACACCAAAGTTATAGCGTATTGTTTCATCAACAGGATTGATTTCTACTGCATCATTCATGAGTGATGCTGCACTCTGGTACTGCCCACTGGCATAAGCAATCTGTCCACGGATTAACCGCTGCGTAGCTCTGAAGTAGGTGTCGAGTCTCTCTCGGATAACCCGCTTCTCTGCGAGTGTTGCGCCGTAGTTTTCAAGATAAGGTAGCACCCGTTCGCGATATTCTGACATCCCTTTAACGTTTTGCATTGTCGTCCCGACCAAGTCTGCCCCATGGAAGAATTCCAATCGAGGACGGTTGTCTGTGTGAATCGGTCCAACGCCAGCGTATTTACGCACAGTTTCAGGTCCCATCATGAATGAATCCAGTAGCGACGGACCGTCGAGGTCATCGGCAGTAAGTCCTTCGCGGATACTCGCGATCTGTGCACGTGCCATGAAGTTTTTGTAGTCAATTCGGAGTGGTCCAGGTGTGCCAATGAGAATCACAAAATCAGGCGTGTATTTGTACCAGAGCGTCGTATGCGGGAATACCTCAATGAAGGTGCGCACAATCATTTTATAATGCGCTTCCGGCAAGCGATGCAACGGTACCCACTGGCACATGATCCCATCCTCACTGAGAATCCGACGACACAGTCGGTAAAAATCGGCGGTATAGATATTGGAACTTCCGGCACTCACAAGCGGATGGATAATACCCGTTGAGATCATGTCGTATCTCGTCTTCGTCATCAGGATATGGTTCCGCCCATCGTTGAGCTTATAACTAAACAGCGGATTTTCAAACACATTCCCGTTGACGTGCGTGAAATGCTTTTGTGCAGCGGAAATCACACCACTGGACAATTCTATCGCATCAACCCGGACCCCGTGCTGTGTTATTGAATGTGAGGTAAGCCCCATACCGAACCCAACAACGAGTGCCTGTTTCGGACGAGGGTGTAACAGCAGTGGTAGGTGCGCAATGACGCGATGCGATGGAGAATCCCAACGCGAGGCGTCCGCCGCTTGATTTGTATCTACATAGAGGCGATAGACCCCTTCATCATCTTTCAATGTTGTTACAGTGGCGTCCACCTCTTCGTTGTAATCAATGAGCGTATCGCCGGGACGCTGCGTTTTGAAAATAGTACTCTTGAGAAAGAGCGGTTGATTCACCGTAAGTAAGAGGATTACAGCCAACCCGGCATTGAGAATCGGCATCCCAACGCCTACGCCTTGTAGGAGCGATTTCCCCGTTTCAGTGAGTTGCCTACTCCTCAAAACAAGGAGACACCCGATACCCGTGTTCAAGACTACCGTCAAAACGATGCTCGGGCGGATGCCAAGGAGTGGAATGAGGATAAACCCTGCACAAAACGCGCCCAAAATGCTTCCAACCGTGTTAACTGCGTAGACGTTTCCAATACTCCTTCCCAATTGGCGTGCGCTGCCGGTATAAATCTTCGTTACGAGTGGAAAACTCGCGCCCATCAAAAACGTCGGCAAACACATTACCAGAAAACAGGAGAAGAACGCCCAAAATCTACTCGAACCGAAGGTAGATTGGAACGCCTGGCTCATCCCGTACAATTCCTCAAACGCTGGCATCAAGATAAGCGCGAAAAGTCCGATACCGAGTTGAACGATGCCGAAAACTGCGACAGGTTGTTTAATCCGGTCGACCCAGCGCGAAAACACCATACTCCCCAGTGCAATGCCGAACAGGAACGCCGCAAGCATCGTCGCAAAGGCATACGTCGTGCTCCCGAGGAAGAAGACCATGATACGGGTCCACAACACTTCATACGCCAACGCACAGAACCCGGAGATACCTATCGCCCATAACACCAATTGTCTCTCAGGTAGATCAGGTACATCTTCAGATTCCGCTTGTTGTGTTTCTTCAGCGGGTTCGTCCGCTTCTGTTCCTGATACCTTCTGTGTCAACGCTAAAGCAATCGCTGCCACACCGAAATTAATAGCGATGCCGATACCGAGTGTCCATCGGATGCCCAGTGCCTCAATCAGGAAAAATCCCGCTGCCACAGTTCCGATAACGGCACCGAAAGTGTTCAACGCATACAGGATTCCGATGTTCGTCCCGAGTTGTTCCAGTCTCTTCACAAAGAATCGGGTTAGCACTGGTAGTGTGCCCCCCATCATCGTAGAGGGAATAAGGATGACCCCGAATGTCAGCACGAATCGAATCAGTGAGAGGGTATAGAATTCTGATGTGACGTTGCGATGGATCAGCACATAGATCGCGCCAAGTGCCGTTAAAATGAGGGGCCACACAAGGCAGAAAGCACCAATGCCGGCTTCCAGAAGCGCGTAGAGTCGTAGCGGAGACTGTGTGCTTTCGTCAATTTTCCGACCGAAGTAATAACTGCCGAGTGCGAGTCCTGCCATAAAGGCTGTCAGAACGGTACTCGTTGCAAAAACAGTACTCCCAAAGATGAGCGTGAGTTGCCGCATCCAGATGACTTGATAGATGAGTCCACTGGCACCGGAGAAGATAAAGATGAGCCAAACGATGGGCTTGATGTATCGCATTTTTTGTCCACGCTATAAACACTTCATCATTACAAGACTACTCAGGTTCTTTACATATATGATACGTCAACCAACCCCTGAATTTCAAGTAGAATCCTCTACCTTCTTCTCCAATCGTTCAATGTACCGAAAGGTTGTAGAGAAAATCATGTCCAACGTAGCGATGTCCCGCGCTTCCAACGGGGCACGGGAAAAGACACGTCGTAAGGATTTCAGATACGTCTCCCAATCCTCGTTATACGGAGTCACTTCGACCTTATCCAGCAAACGGGTCACGCGCTCATAGAACTCTTCCAAGGCATTCACTTCGGCATAATCAATCTCAGAGAGAGGGTATTCGTTGAGGCTTGCAGTGAAGACTTCATAGGCAAAGATTTGGACTGCCTGCGCTAAATTCAGAGAAGGGTTCTTTGTAGCCATCGGCACACTCGCAGTCAATTGGCAGAGACTTATCTGATCGGTGGACAAACCGAAATCTTCACGTCCAAACAGCAGCGCGACCTGTTTGTCTTGCGAAATTGTGGCAATCGTCTCTGCGGCTTCTCTGGCAGGGACGGGCTGTGGTAGGCGGACATCTCGGCGACGGTGCGTCGTCCCTACCAAATATTGGATACCCTCGAGTGCATCTTTGAGTTCAGGAACAACGTGGCAATTTTCAAGAATATCCTTCGCGCCGTGCGCCATATACCACGCCGCATCGACATCGCGAAACGGGACTGGATTCACGAGATAGAGTTGTGAGAGTCCCATTCCCTTTACAACTCTGGCGACAGAGCCGATGTTTCCCGGCTCACGCGGTTCAAAGAGGATAACTCGGATATTAGTGAGATTCTCTGGTACCGCAACAGGAATGGCACGGAAACTTCCGGTGGGTTGAATCGTTTTTGTGTCGGTGTTTGTTGACATATCAATAGGGTATCTGAAACCTCCCGAATTGTCAAGTGGAATTGCTTTAGAACGGCTGTGGACTTAACAACGCGCTTGCAATTTACTTCACTTTAAGGTATAATTAAAAAGGCTTAAATTGTGAAATTCGGATAATAACAAATCAAGGGGCATCGCTTGCAAGCCTATATCGTGAATAGCCCCGTATGTTCGTCTGTACTTGTATGGCTTGCAGGTTTTTAAAACTTGCTGTTAGGAGAAAGCCCTGTAACGGCTTTTTAATTTTACCTTGCGGAAAAATGATGTGCGTTCAGAACTCTTAGATGCGCTTCTTAAATCCGCACTCCATTCCATGACGTGCTAACGTTTTTGAAACTTTTCAGAACAAAACAATATATACGAAGGAATCTATCTGTCTTATGTCAACTAAAGTAGGTATTAATGGTTTTGGTCGGATTGGTAGGAACGCCTTTCGAGCAGCATTACAGAACCCCGCGTTAGATATAGACTTCGTGGCTATCAACGACTTGACAAACCCGGAAACACTCGCACACCTTCTCGAGTACGACTCCATTCACGGCATCTTGTCCGATGACATCGCTGTCACAGATAATGGATTGGTGGTAAATGGAAAAGAGATACGTGTTCTTGCCGAACGGGACCCTGGTAACCTACCGTGGGGTGAACTCGGTGTAGATGTCGTTATCGAATCCACCGGTTTCTTCACTGAGCGGGAAGACGCTGAAAAACACATCACTTCCGGCGGTGCGAAAAAAGTGGTCATCTCCGCCCCCGCGAAGGGTGAGGACATCACAATTGTGATCGGTGTTAACGACGATAAATATGACAAATCGGAACATCATGTTATCTCTAACGCTTCGTGTACGACGAACTGCCTCGCCCCCGTTGCAAAGGTCTTGCATGAAGCATTTGGAATTGAGAGCGGCTTAATGACAACCGTTCATGCTTATACTGGCGACCAGCGGGTTCACGACTTCCCACATTCCGATATGCGCCGCGCACGTGCGGCAACGCTCTCGATGATTCCGACGACGACCGGTGCCGCTGTTGCTGTTGGAAAAGTTCTGCCAGAATTGAACGGCAAACTCGATGGATTCGCAATCCGTGTCCCGACACCGAACGTCTCCGTGGTCGATCTCACCGTCGATCTCAAGAAGAGACCGAGTGCCGAAGCGGTCAACGCATCACTGAAAGAAGCAGCAGTGGGTAACTTGGATGGAATCCTCGGTTATTCCGAACTCGACCTCGTTTCATCGGATTTCAACGGGAACAAACTCTCCTCTGTTCTCGACGCACCCTTCACCAAAGTGATTGAAGATGGATTAATCAAAGTCCTTTCCTGGTATGATAACGAGTGGGGTTACTCCAACCGTCTTGTCGAACTCGTCGCTAAGACACTTTAATGGGAAGGACTATGAGAACACCTATCATTGCGGGAAATTGGAAACTGAACAAAACCATTTCAGAGGCGGTCGCACTCGCAACGGCGTTAAAGGCATCCGTTGCGGATGCCACGGACGTTGACATCATTGTTGCACCGCCGTTTACTGCACTCTCCGCTGTCAGTGATGCCATAGCGGGTAGCAACATTCGTCTCGCCGCCCAAGATGCCTATTGGGAGGACAGCGGTGCCTTTACTGGCGAAGTCTCTGTCCCAATGTTGAAAGATGCAGGGTGTGATTACGTCATTATCGGACATTCGGAACGGCGGCAATATTTCGGTGAAACGCACGACAGCGTCAACCAAAAGGTGAAAGCAGCGTTAGCACACGGCTTAAAGCCAATCATCTGCGTCGGTGAGCAACTCGAAGAACGGGAAGCCGGACACACAGAAACGGTGATTGAGAGCCACGTTAAGGGCGGTATTGCGGGCTTATCCGACGCTGACCTTTCGTCCTGCATTATCGCTTATGAGCCAGTTTGGGCAATTGGCACTGGAAAAACCGCTACACCTGATCAAGCACAGAAAGTCCATAACTTCATTCGAGGCTTGCTAACGAAAGGGTATTCGGCAGAAGTCGCGTCGCAGATATGCATTCAATACGGTGGCAGCGTTAAACCGGAGAATACAGCAGAACTCATGGCGCAGCCCGATGTGGATGGTGCACTCGTTGGCGGGGCAAGTCTTGAGGCAGAATCGTTCGCGGGAATCGTGAAAAGAGCAATCAGCAGTCAGTAATCAGCAGTCAGTTAAGAGGTTACTTGTAGCAACTCACCCCTTCTTGGAGTTCTCCACTTTGGAAAAGATTGTTACAATTCGCTCTTTACTGATAGCCGATAGCCGATTGCTACCTATTAGGAGGAAAGGATCAGATGGAAATTATTATTGGTTTCGTAGTATTTCTCTTCGTACCGGTCTGCGTCGTCTTGACGCTAATCATTTTGTTACAGGACAGCAAGGGTGAAGGACTTTCATCGAGCGCATTTGGTGGTGCCGAAATGCAGTCTGTTCTCGGAGGACGCGGTGCAGCAACCTTCCTAGGTAAACTGACGACATGGCTTGCTATCGGGTTCATGGTTATCTCACTGTTCCTGATGCGTTTCTACGGCGAAGATAGGGGTGGTGAACTCACACCGCTCGAACAGGAAACAACACAAGAAGCCACTACCGAACCTGTTGACACTACAGGCGAAGGAAGCATTGAAGTGACTACAGATGGAGGCAGCGGAGGCACAGCCGACGACGCATCAAAGACAGAACTCGATAGTGGTACCACTGACAACACAGAGTAGTTTTTAATTATTTCTTGCGGAGTAACAACGGGCGTTTGGACTTTGACGTGCGTTGATCAAATCCGCCTACGTGTTTTTGCTTGGGTGTTTCTGCGTATTGTTGCAGGCTGCTGTCTTGGGTAAACCAAAGCACATAGCCCGTAATATAATGGAGGGCGGATATACGGAAAGGAACGTCAAACCTGAAACCGACCTGACCGAACCGTAAGGAAAATTACAAAAACGCTTTCATGGACGGTACATCCACTCGTTGAGAATTGGCGCAAATCCATTTTATTAGGGGCTTTTCTAACCTTTCTTTTCATCGGCATCTATTGGGGTTTCCAATCAATTCACATCGCCCTGCTGTCTGCCACTTTCCTACTCGGATCGCTCTATAAATATTTTCTCCCGTTTCACCACCACTGTGAAGCAGATAAACTTATCATCACAAGCTGCTGCTATAGACTGGAGCGATCTTGGGAAACATTTCGCAGCTTCTATGTTGACGCGAACGGAGTATTGCTCAGCCCGTTTGCTCATCCGACACGCCTTGAAAACTTCCGCGGTGTTTACGTTCGATTTGGAAAACACTCCCCCGAGGAAGTTGTTAATTTTATCACCAGTAAGATTTCGCCAGAATCTTCTTCCTGAATATTGCAAAGGAACCGCAGATGCAAGGGAAAACAAGATGGGGCATACTGGGTCCCGGCACCATTTCACAGAAACTCGCCACTGCATTGAAAGCGATTCCCGATACAGAAATTACGGCTGTCGGCTCTCGAGACCTCCAAAGAGCCAACGCATTTGGGAATAAGTTTCGTATTCCACACAGACACGGGAATTACGCCGATCTTGCCCACAACCCTGAAGTAGATGTTATTTACGTGGCAACACCACATCCCTTTCACAAAGAGTGTGCAATGTTCTGTCTGGAAGCCGGAAAAGCGGTTCTATGTGAAAAGCCTCTCACTGTAGACGCGAAACAAGCTGAAGAACTGATCGTATGCGCACGGCAAAATAACCAATTTCTGATGGAAGCCATGTGGACCCGCTTTCTTCCCGTAATCGTTAAAGTTCAGGAATGGTTAGCCGAGGGTGCCATAGGCGAACCGCGTCTACTAACAGCAGACAAAGCCTCTCGTCAGACACTGAGCACTGAGATCCTCGAAGGCAGGCTCTTCAATCCAGAACTCGGCGGTGGCGGACTCCTGGACGTTGGGGTCTATACGATCGCGCTGGCATCCATGGTATTTGGCGCGCCCGCTCAAATCAGAAGTCTCGCACACATCGGGGAAACCGATGTGGACGAACAAGCCTCTATCCTGTTAGGCTACGATGCTGGGCAAATCGCCAACCTATTCTGCGCCATCAGAACCGAGACCCCAAGCGAGGCACGCATCACCGGAACCAAGGGGTCAATACATATTCCTGAATTCTGGCAAGCGACTTCTGCAACGCTCACTCGGACCGGAAGGGATCCTGTCCACATCGAAATCCCGTTCAAAAGCAACGGCTTCGAGAACCAAGCAATGGAGGTTATCAACTGTCTCCGGGAAGGGAAACTTGAAAGCGATGTGATGCCACTGGATGAGTCTCTATCCATCATGAGGACTATGGATACTATCAGATCTCAATGGGGATTGAAATATCCGAAGTTTAAGTCTGTTTTTGCTACGCCTGAAAACGAAACTGGGGTAATAATATGTCCAAAATCTTGACATCGAAACGAAGAACCACCCGTTCCTCAAGTCAATTGACGACTGTCGAGAATTCATACAGAAAGAGTTAGAAGGAATCAACGTCCGTTTTTTTAGTTGATTTTGTTACAGGAGAGGATACGATGAACGTTTCTGAATCGAACCATGCACAGAAAATTGCTACTACAGAAGAACTAAAAACCACCGTTTTAGATGCTGTGGACACTCAAAGTGTCACAGATATCCACACACACCTCTTTAGTCCTCCGTTCGGTGAGTTATTGCTATGGGGAATTGATGAACTGCTGACCTACCACTACCTCATCGCTGAAGTGTTCCGCAACGCTGACGTCTCATACCAACAATTTTGGGCGATGTCACAGACGGAACAAGCGGAATTGATCTGGCAAACATTGTTCATTGAGAATTCACCATTGAGCGAGGCGTGCCGCGGTGTCGTGACAACTTTAGATGCGTTAGGCTTGGATGTCGGATCGCGAAACCTACAGGACTATCGCGACTATTTTGCGGATACGACCGTCGAGGCTTTTATTGACACCGTCTTTGAACGCGCGAAAGTCTCTAAAGTGGTGATGACGAACGATCCGTTCGATTCGGCAGAAGCACCCGTATGGCAATCCGGCGACACTGGCGACACGCGGTTTGAAGCGGCTCTCCGAATGGATGTCCTCATCAACACCTACGAAGAAGTCGGTTATGAACATCTTCGCGGTCTCGGCTACGATGTCGATCCGAGTCTATCAACGAAAAAAACCTACAAAGAAATTCGCCGATTTTTAGAGACGTGGATTCAACGAATGAACCCGAAGTACATGGCGGTCTCTCTCCCACCGGATTTCCAATACCCCGATGATGGTGTTCTCGGACGGTTGTTTGACAACTGTATATTACCGATCTCCCGTGAATTTAACGTTCCATTCGCACTCATGATCGGCGTGAAGCGTGCGGTTAATCCACAACTTCAGATGGCAGGCGATGGAAGTGGAAAGGCAGACTTGACAAGTCTGGAAACACTACTCCGTGAAAATCCTGATAATAAGTTTCTCGTTACACTCCTATCGCGTGAAAATCAGCACGAGTTGTGTGTGATCGGACGAAAATTCAAAAATCTAATGATATTCGGATGTTGGTGGTTTATGAACAATCCGAGCGTCATTGAGGAGATCACACGAGAACGGATTGAATTGCTCGGTTTGAGCGTCATCCCGCAACACTCGGATGCGAGAATTTTGGATCAACTCCTCTATAAGTGGAAACACTCACGACGAATTATCGCAGACGTTTTGGTAGAAAAATATCAGACAGTCCTTGATGTCGGGTGGACACTGACTTCAGCAGAAATTGAACGCGATGTCAATAACCTGTTCGGCGGGAATTTCGAGCGATTTCTGAATGGGAACTAAGTTCACTTACGGGTTAACAACAACAGGGGGTTTCGCTGCACTTCGGGCAACCCTCTGCGTAGATTTTCGCGGCATCCTCAAGAGAGATACCGAGCAGGCTTGCTAATGTAGCGAGCCATGCAAAAACATCGGCAAACTCCTCATGGAGCCGCGTTATGTCTTGTGGTTGCTTGCGGATCTCTTTCGCTAACTCGCCCACCTCTTCAACGAACCATGTAAAGGTTAGTGGCACGCCACGCTCAGCATCGCGTGTGTAGTAGATATCTTCAATCTGTTTCTGAAACGCTTCAATTCTCATTTTTTAATTTTACCTTGCGGTTAAGTGCCACGGTTTCGGGGCTTCACGTGCTTCCGTATAGAGTCGCCTGCGCCGTTGTTGCAGGCTTCGTGTTCGTTACAAACCCGCAAATCCGTTGCGGTTTGACCAAAAACCTACTCATAATGGAATGCAGAGCAGTCCAGAGGCACACAGATTAAAAATCCTTTCATTGACCGTCTTGCGAATTATTTAAAAACCGTTGGCAATCGACCGAAACGGACAATTCATGTGTACCACTTCCAAAAATAACGCCCTTCAGCGGTGTTACATCCGAGTAATCTCGTCCCCACGCAATTGTGATATGTCGATCTATCGGTTTTTGGTTATTTGTTGGATCGAAATCTACCCAGCCAAGTTGCGGAAGATAGACCGAAAACCATGCATGGGATGCATCAGCACCTACTAACCGGGCCTGGTCGGGTGGTGGATCGGTTTCAATATACCCGCTGACATAACGGGCAGCAAGCCCCAACGCCCGTAGACAGCCAATACCGAGATGCGCAAAATCTTGACAGACCCCTCGCCGGTGCCGTATCACATCCGCCAACGGTGTCGCGATTGTTGTGAAATTCGGGTCATAAGTGAAGTCAGTGTAGAGGCGAGTGGTTAACTCTTCAACCGCTTCAAGGAGGGGTCGTTCTTTGGCAAATGACTTCTCAGCATAAGTCTGGAGTTCAGACATCATCGGAATCATTGGGGAGTCGAGGATGTACTGTCGCAACTCCAGAACCTCTGGATCCATATCTGTGTGTATCCGCTGGCGTATCTCTTCCCAAGCCAAATGTTCGGCGAAATCTAATTGCATCTCTCTGCCACTGACTTGCACATGACTCGTAACTGTAACGGTGAGTTCCCGATGCGGCTGCTGGATTGTGAAATAGTAGACGGTATTTCCGAAGAAATCCTGGCGTTCTCGGCACGCCCCAGGTTCGGGATCGACAACGAATTGACTATTGCTACAGTGTTGATGCACAAAACTTCGAGGCGTCAAGCGCGCTTCGTTGTAACAGAGGTTCACCGAGTCGCTGTAACTGTATTCGGTTTTGTGAATAATCTTGTAGTTCATATTTTAATGGCTGTCAGTTATCAGCCACTGGCAGTCAGTAAAGACGCATCTTTCTTTGCTGACGACTGAAAGCGAACGCAGTTAGCGTGCTGATTACTGACCGCTAATGGCTATTCTAAAAAAGCTGCTGGGGTCCTTGGACGTGACTGAAATAGGTCTGCGTCAGGACATCGGAGATAGCAATCATTATCTGCGCGAGCCGGACCAAGAGTTTTTCTAATCCTCTACGTTGTGTTGTATGCTCCGAACGTTCCGAGAGTTCCACTGTATCGGAAAGCTGCAACTGCGTTAGTGCCTCCAAAATGAGTTGTTCTTCCTCGCTGAGTCGATAGCCGAGTTTTTCTCTCGGAAGCACACGGATTTGTTCCTCAAGCCGTTTTAATTGATATAGAAGTGAGCGTGGATTGTGTTCATCGAGAAGTAGCAATTCAAGAACAGTTGGAAAGTGAAGTGCTGCGCGATATCGACTGCGATACGTGATCAAACTTTCAGCCGCAGCGAGAACAGATTCAAGTAGGAGTCGTTCGATCCATTCATCTTGCACTGCGACGAGACTGGAACGACACAGCACAATCAGAAGCATCGCACGTTCAATACGCCGCCCCATATCCATGCTGATCCAGCCGATCGTTTGGGTCATGCTCTCGGCGTTAAGTCCGCTTAATGCTGAAAGAAAAATCATGAGCTGATCGAGTGCAGCCAATTCTGTGTCTTGTAAGATAAAATCCGTTAGTATCTGTGCGTCTGTGTCGCCTTCTTTGGGCATACGTCTATCAAGTGCGGCGCATAAATCCTCAATATTGTTCATCACACGCCACGTATCGGTGGACCAGCGATCTCGGACAGCATACGCCGCACTAAGGAGTGCCTGAAGCGTTGACACGAGACTCCCGCTGTTTTCTGTATCCCGCATGATGGAAAGGAGTTCGCTTTCCAGTGATTGTTCGTCTTTTCTGACAAAACCGGGGTGAGACGACCTTAAACCCGTGAGAGAACGAAGCATACTACGGAGGTACGCAAGTTCAGAAACCTCTCTCGCATCTTCGCCAACAATCTCCGTGAAAACAGTGGACGGTGGCACCTCGCCTAAAGTCGAAGTCTCCAAACCCATCTGGCTCATCTTGACCTTATCCAACATAATTCGGAGGAGACGTGCCTGTCCCTCGGCGCGTTCCGCATAGCGACCGACCCAGAACAGGTTTTCAGCTGCCCGACTCGACAATCCAGCAGGATTCGTAGAAGCAGGACCCCGCACCTCAGTGATACGCCGCTGCCATAAACTGACATGCGGCTCAGGTTCTGAAGCGAGCACCCAAGTATCCTTACTAACACCACCATCTTGGATTGAGATCGTCAACTCACCTCTGTCTCCGGCACAACGCGTGAGTGCACCGGGCATCACGGCGTAGCCCTCTTTTTCAGCAAATAGAAAACAACGGAGGATTGCGCGGCGTGGTTCAAGTTTCCCTTCAATCAACGAAGGTGTTGTCGATAAGTGAATATGTTCCTGTCCGACATACAAGTGCGGATTTGCATTAATCTGGATACGGAGTGTGTCAAGTGCCGCCTTGCTAAGCTGCATCCCAAACAGCGGTCCTTCCCCTGGTTGACGGTGAATGGTTTTAATAACCAACTTTTCAAGGTTCGCCAACACATATTCCCGCTGCTTCGGTTCCCCACACCACCATGTTGCAACAGATGGGAGACGGAGGTCTTCGCCCATCAAGTGCTTTGAGATGCCCGGCAGGAAGGGCATCAACCCCGGATTTTCCAAAACACCGCTGCCGGGTGGGTTTATCACGATCACGTTTCCCTGTCGAATTGCTTCCAGTAAGCCGGCAACGCCAAGTTGCGAATCTTGTCGGAGTTCCAACGGGTCACAGAAGGTGTCGTCTACTCGGCGCAGGATGATATCGACGGGACGTAAACCGTCAAGTGATTTTAGCCAGACCCGTCCATCCCACACCGTCAAATCGTCACCTTGGACTAAAGTATAACCGAGGTAATTCGCGAGATAGGCATGCTCAAAGTAAGTTTCGTTGAGGGGACCAGGGGTGAGTACAACGACGTGCGGATTTTCTGCCTGGTGCGGCGCGATACGGATGGCACTTTCGAGTTGATATTGCAGATCTGCCACACTGTTTTGGAGTGCACGGAAGAAAAAGGAGAGTCGATGAACGCCGACTTCGCCAAAGAAATTCGGCAGTGCTCGCGCAAGAACGGTACGGTTTTCGAGCGCGTAACCGGCACCTGATGGTGCTTGTGCCCGATCACTGAGTATCCATATATTGCCATCTGGTCCGCGTGCCAAATCGGCGGCATAATTCAGCAGGAATGGGAATCCAGAGGAAGCAAGTCCGACACACGCCCGTAAAAACCCTGCATGTGCATAAACCACTTCCGGTGGTATCACCCCATCTTTGATCAAGGTGCGTTCCCCGTAGAGATCGTTCAAAATCAGGTTCAGCAGTTCCGCACGTTGGGTAAGTCCATTAGAGATCGTTTGCCAGTCAGTGTTCGAGATGATAAATGGAATGGGATCAAGTTCCCATGGACGATGTCCGTGCTGCTCCCCGTGTAAGACGTAAGTAACACCATTCTCACGGAGCAGGCGTTTCACCTCGTTGTCGCGAGATTCCATCTCTGCGAGTCCTAAGGTGTCGAGTGCCTGCACAAAGGCGTGCCAGTGCGGATTGATCCGTCCATCCCGGTTCAGCATTTCATCAATCTGTCCAGTCGGAAAGTCGCCTGTACTTCCATAAGGCAAGTCAGCGGAATGAGCGGTGTTATAACTATCGTCAATCACCTTCCAATTTTCCATATCTGTCCTGATAAAATTGTAAAGTTTCCAAGGGTCTAAAATTTCAAAGTTGTAAAATGGTCAGAAGCGATTAAACCCTCTTGCAACTTCCTAACTTCTTAACTTGCAAACTACCTTGTGGCTCCACATCTGGCACCATGTCAAGAGTTTCTACGGAGATCCAATGTGTACGGATATTCGGCATTTGTTTCTTCCGGTGGAACGACCATCGGACCCGGCGGATTCCCTGCTGGAGAAAACTCTCCGGTTGATGCCGAAACCGGAGGCGGTTGCATAACGCTCGGCGTATGTCCGTCAGTCCCGAACCGATTCACGCGTCGGGATTCCGCCTCGTAGGCGTTGACAGGGAAGGTGTCGTAGTGCCGCCCACCCGGATGCGAGACATGATAGGTGCAACCTCCGATTGAACGACCGTTCCACGTGTCAATGATGTCAAACACAAGCGGTGAGTGTATACCGATAGTTGGATGCAATGCTGATGGGGGTTGCCATGCACGATAGCGCACTCCACCAACGTATTCCCCATGTGTCCCTGTATTGTGAAGAATTAAACGACGCCCGTTGCACGTCACAATGTATCGGGAGTCCGTCAATCCAGATACTCTCACCTGAAGCCTTTCAACAGATGAATCAACAAAACGTGAGGTACCTGCTCGGGTAACCTCCTCGCCCAACACATGCCACGGTTCAATCGCCATCCTCAATTCGATTTCAATATCTCGTATATTCACACTGCCTAACTTCGGGAAACGGAATTCAAAAAATGGATCCAACCATGCCATCTCAAACGGATAACCAGCCTCTTGCAGTTCGGTAATGACCTCCTGTATATCAGCCCGAACGTAGTGATACAGCATGAATCGGTCATGCAATTCTGTCCCCCAGCGCACGAGTTTCCCCTTGTAAGGGGTCTTCCAGAATTTGGCGATTAATGCGCGCACTAACAGCATCTGCACAATGCTCATCTGTGCATGCGGTGGCATCTCGAAAGCCCGAAGCTCAAGCAGTCCGAGTCTTCCACTTGCTGAATCAGGGGAATAGAGTTTATCAATACAGAATTCCGCACGATGCGTATTCCCCGTGAGATCTACCATAAGGTGTCTCAGCAACCTGTCTACCAACCAAGGTGGAACATCTTCAGCATCACCGATCATTTCCACAGACGGCATCTGTTCAAAAGCGACCTCAAGTTCATAGAGTTGTTCATCACGTCCTTCGTCCACTCGAGGTGCCTGACTCGTGGGTCCAATAAATGTACCGGAAAAGAGATAAGACAAACTGGGGTGATGTTGCCAGTGGGTGATAAGACTTCTCAGTAAATCCGGTCGCCTCAGAAATGGACTATCCGCAGGAGTAGCACCACCAACTACAATATGATTGCCGCCACCGGTTCCCATGTGCCTACCGTCCAACATGAATTTCTCAGCACCAAGTCCTTCTAACCGCGCTTGTTCGTAAAGGGTCGTGGTATTCTGGACCACTTCCTCCCAATTTTTCGCCGGATGAATGTTCACCTCAACCACGCCTGGATCGGGTGTCACGTCTAAGGATTCAATCCGAGAATCATGCGGAATCTCATATCCTTCGAGAATCACCGGCATGTTCAACGCTTCGGCAGTCGCCTCAGTTGCCTCAAGAAGCTGCAGATAATGCTCTACATGCGTCAAAGGGGGCATAAAAATGTGCAATCGTCCGTCCCGCGGTTCAATGCACAGAGCTGTTTGAAAAATCGGCGGAAGCGCGCCATCACGATGATTGTGATCGCGTGACTTCTGAGTTTGTGTATCTCTATTTTCAGTTGCAGGTGTGTCTTCCGTGTGGTCTGCGCCCAATACCTCCAAACTTTCCTCGCATGGCTCCAGAGGGTCGCGTTCGTAAACTATCTCCTGCTGTTCCTCCGGCACCCACTCTAAAGACTCCAAGGGTAGACGTAACCCGATAGATGAATCACCGGGGGTTAAGAACATGCGTCCACCCCTAAAACGCCACGAACAACTCTCCCAAACATTAGCTACAAGATCCCAACGGAGCGGTAGCGCGTACCCGATCGGTTCCCCGAGCGTGTCAGTCTGTAGAAGTTGCGCGAGTCGGTGTCGTTCGGAAGCTTCCTTGAAATCAAATTCAAGCGGATCAATGTTGACAGGAAGTCTCTCTTCCGTCCAAAGGAAAAAAAACGCGTCTTCATAAGCGGGGACTATTTGATCGGGCAAGAGTCCCAAGCGTTTGACGAGGTGGTGCACGAATCTCTCGGCATCTTGAGCACCGAAACCATAGTCTTTATGTGGTTCGGCGAGAAGCTTATCGTTTCGCCAAACGGGGACCCCGTCCTTCCGCCAAAAACACCCGAACTTCCAACGGGGTAACGGCTCGCCGGGGTACCATTTTCCTTGTCCATAATAGAGCGCGCCACCGGGTCCGAAACTATCGCGCAAACGCAGTAAAAGTCCTGCTCCCAATTCCCTTTTCCTCGGACTGTCCGCCTCGGTATCCCATTCCTCACCTTCCGTGTCATCAATGGATACAAAAGTAGGTTCACCGCCCATTGTCAGTCGAATGTCGTTCCGAATTATATCTTCGTCAACCTGCTGTCCGAGGCCATTAATATGAGCCCACTGCGTTTCCGTGTAAGGTTTTGTCACGCGCGGGTCTTCATGGATACGCTGGACGGTGTTGCTATAGGTAAATTCTGTTTCACACGGATCTGTATAGCCAGTGACGGGTGCCGCACTCACCGGATCCGGCACACACGCCAACGGAATATGCCCTTCGCCTGCAAATAAGCCGGACGTAGGATCCAACCCTACCCAGCCTGCACCGGGTGCGTAAACCTCGCACCAAGCATGTAAATCGGTAAAGTCTTGGGGTGGACCGGCGGGTCCGTCTACAGGTTTTTGATCCGCAACAAGTTGGACGAGGTATCCAGAGACAAACCGAGCGGCTAAGCCAAGGTGGCGTAAAATCTGAACGAGCAACCAACCCGTATCCCGGCATGAACCGATCTGCTTTTCTAACGTCTCTTCACAGGATTGGACACCCGGTTCCATCCGAATCGTGTACTTTACATCTTTCCATAGGCGTTGGTTAATGTCAACGAGAAAATCATTCGTTTCCTGCTTCGTCCGTGGAACATCTTCTAACCAAGCTGTAAGCAGGGGACCATTTTCTTTGATCTCAAGGAAAGGGGCTAATTCCTCTTTGAGCTGCGCGTCGTAAGTGAATGGATAGTGTTCGGCACTCGTTTCCAGGAAAAAATCGAACGGATTGATGATGGTCATATCCGCAACAAGATCGACTTCAACTGACAAAGCACGCGTGGGTTCCAAGAAAACAACACGAGCCTGATAATTACCGAATGGATCCTGCTGCCAGTTAATAAAATGATTCTCAGGTTCGATTCTGAGTGAATACGCTTCAATCGGTGTGCGGCAGTGGACCGCAGGTCTCAACCGAAAAACGTGTGGAGACAGGTTGACAAGCCGATCATAGCGATACAGAGATTTGTGGTTGATTGCTACATGGATAGCCATCTTTTAATTACACCTTGCGGATTTTAATTATACCTTGCGGTAAGAATGGCAATCGGCTATCCCCAAGGTAAATTTAACATTCCCCGTCAAATCCCCATGCTTTAGCTTGCGGGATGTAGACGGCATATAGGTTTACCATTAAAAAACACTTGACATTTCGTCCAAAATATTGTATAATTATAGCATCAGTTTGGCAGACAGTTCAAGCGTAATCGCAAGATTGCGTGTCTGCCTACCCACTTGAACGGGGTTAAACGAACTGATAACTGATAAACCATGAGAAAAGCCTACAAACATAAACTACAAAATCAATCTAACACAATCAGACTTGGCAATATGATTGACGATATGTGGGATATACACGTTCATGTCCTACTATTGGCACGTCGGTATTATCGTATGTTCGGTAAGAACCTTTCAGCCAATCGCATCAATAAGCATATCACAAAACTCAAAAAGCGAACAAAACCACATTGGGCAGACCTACCAAGTCAAGTTATTCAAGACGTTGTGTTACGTTACGGCAAATCTCGGGACGCTTTTTTTGATAACATAAAAGCTCGTAAAGCGGGTGAAACAACACGTAAAGTTGGTTTTCCGAAGATAAAACCGCGTCAGAAATACAACTCAATGACGTTTACACAAGCAGGCTACACACTTGAAGATAATCGTATCAAAATCAATTGTATAGACACATGGTTCTCTTTTCATAAACACCGTGAAATTAACGGTGTCATTAAAACGATCACAATCAAACGCGATAGGTGCGGCGACTATTGGATATGCTTTTCGTGCGAGAATGTTAACGATTCCGAACCCAAAGCCAAGACGGGTAAGAGCGCAGGTTTTGATTACGGAAACAAAACATTCCTAACAAGCGACGAAGGCACTAAGATAGAATCTCCGCAGTTTTTCAAACAATCTCTCAAGACGTTACGATCTCTCAACAAAGCATTGAGTCGTAAAGTCAAAGGTTCTAACAATTGGTATCGTACGTACCGTGCTTTAGCACGGCACCACAGAAAAGTTGCCCGACAAAGAGAAGATTGGCAGTGGAAACGTGCTGACGAACTCTGCACAGCGTTCTTGGCTGCCTAAAGTGGAGCGACAGTCAGACGGTGGACTCTTAGAGAAAACCGCAGTCGCGAGGAAGCACAAGCCCCTACCTTCAGGTAGTGGGTACCTTTGACAGGCTGTTCGCGGATTCTCCATTGACGGGGCGCAAAGCCAAAAAGGTCTTATGGATATCATCACCGACTAAGTTCAACTTAGTTTGGAAGGCATCAAGAAATTCGTGCAAACCCGTCGAGAGAATCTGTTTGACTTGAGTATACGCAAATTCAGCACGCAACTGTCCCAAACGCTGCTCTGCCGGATTCGAGAATGTCTCTGAGGGAGTACCAGAGATGGCGTGTAGGGACTCCTCTGCCTTGGAGAGACAGTAAAGCACAGAGCGCGGGAAATCGCGATCTAAGAGTAGAAACGCCACAACATCGTCGGGTGAGATAAGCCCATACGTCCGACGATACATTTCAAAGCCACTGGCGGAATGGAGCAGCGCGCCCCACTGAATATCGTCAAATGGCGTGTTCACATCCCAGATAGATGGCAGTAAAATAAAGTATTTGACATCAACGATTCTTGATGTTTTATCAGCGCGTTCGATAAGACGTCCCAACTGGCTGAAATGCCACGCTTCGCTATGTGACATGATGTTATCTGTCAGTCCCATGAAGAGGTGGGAGGCGAGTTTGATTTCTCGAAAGAATTCATGCGGTTCATCCATTGCCCACTGTTCGGAGGTGTTTGCCACTAATAAGTAGGCATCATTTAACTGTTCCCACATCTCTGATGAGATGTTTTCGCGTACCGACCGGGCATTTTCACGTCCAGCTCGCAGACACGAGACAATCGAATTCGGATTTTCAGCGTCGAATGCCAAAAACCGAATTACCGCCTCGCGTGATGATTCCCCGTATCGCTCAGCGAATACCTCATCATCACCTGTCGTAGCAACCAACGGTTCCCACTGCGTCTGCATATCGGCTGGTGCATCAAGAATCAGTTGCAAGTTAACATCCACAAAACGGGCAACGTTTTCAGCACGTTCTATGTAGCGACTCATCCAGTAAATTGATTCTGCAACGCGACTTAGCATGACCTCCTCCTACGTCGGATTCGATAAGACCCAGGTATCTTTGCTGCCACCACCTTGAGAGGAGTTGACGACCAAGGATCCCTTTTTGAGTGCGACCCGTGTTAACCCACCCGGAAGCACATAGATATCTTCGCCGTAGAGGATAAAGGGGCGCAAATCGACGTGCCGTCCTTCAAAATGGTCGTCAATCAGCACCGGCACCCGTGAAAGCGAGAGTGTCGGTTGGGCGATGTAGTTGCGCGGGTTGTCTTTGATGCGGCGTGCAAATTCTTCGCGTTCTGCTTTGGTTGAATGCGGGCCGATCAACATCCCGTAGCCGCCAGACTGGTTTGCTTCCTTCACAACGAGTTCTTCGAGATGCTCCAGAACGTATTTTCGATCTGTGTCTTCCCAGCACATATAGGTCGGGACGTTTGGGACGATAATGTCTTCGTCGAGGTAGTACTTGATAATCTTTGGCACGAACGAACAGACGACTTTGTCGTCGGCGACGCAAGTCCCCGGGGCATTGACCAAAGCAACGCGCCCTGCTTTGTAAACATCCATTAACCCTGGGACACCCAACATTGATTCAGGATTAAGCACGGTTGGGTCAAGGAAATCGTCGTTAATGCGGCGATAGATCACATCAACACGCTCAAAACCTTTTGTCGTCCGCATGTGAACGAACCCGTCCACCACGACGAGATCGCGTCCTTCAACTAATTCAACCCCCATCTGTTGTGCAAGGAAGGAATGTTCAAAGTAGGCAGAATTGTAAATACCGGGTGTAAGCAAGGCAACTTCGGGAGACAGCACTTTGTCAGTCACAAGATACCGGAGCATATTCAGGAGTTGACTCGGGTATTCCTCCACAGGTTGAATCTGGGACATCCCAAAAAGTTGTGGAAAGGTCCGTTTCATTAACTGCCGATTTTCCACGACGTAAGAAACCCCGGATGGACACCCAAGATTATCTTCTAATACATAGATTTGTCCGTCGCCATCACGAACCAAATCCGTTCCGGTGATATGGCACCAAACGCCGCGCGGTGGATTCAAACCTATGCATTGCTGTAGGTATCGTTCCGATGAAAGCACAACGTCCGCTGGGACAACGCCATCCTTGAGAATCTTCTGATCGTGGTAAACGTCGTCAATGAATAAATTCAGGGCGTGGATGCGCTGTTTGAGCCCGCGTTCTATCCAGTTCCATTCGCTGGCATTAATAATTCTCGGGATAAGATCGAAAGGAAATATTTTTTCGATACCCTGTTCGTCGGCATAGACGTTGAAGGTTATGCCCATTCGGAGCAAGGCGTGTTCAGCGGCAATTTGGCGGCGATTTAACTCGCCTTCAGGAAAACTTTCAATGCGTTCTACCAGCATCTGAACAGCAGGACGGGCATTTCCGTCTGGCGTGAACATCTCATCATAAAATCCATCAGTATTGTATCCATCAAATCCTGTCATTGCAATGAGCCTCCCTACCTCGCACTGTCAAGAATTCAGTGATTTCGCAGCGAGATGCAAAAATACTAAGGACTACGGGTTGCGGATCACCTAAGCCGTTGTGTAAAACCTGCCAAAACCTCAAGAACCTATCAAAACCTATAGGTCTTTGAGTTTGTGTCTACTTCCTGCTTCTTCGTTTCGTGCCTCTCAAACAAGGTCTTACTGAAACTCCACAGGCGTTTTACGTCTCCTCGCAACTCGTGGCGACAGTTAAAGGTCAAGCGGGACACAGGTTGATAGCCGCGTTGAGGTCTCGGTCACAGGAAAAACCGCATTTTAGGCAATTGTATACTCTGTCTGAGAGCGTAAGGTGCTTTTGCTTGTGTCCGCAGTGGCTACAGGTTTTAGAACTGGCAAAGAACCTATCGGCTTCGGTTATCGGTATCCCACGCCTTTCTGCCTTGTATTTGAGCATCGTTAGAAATCTCGACAATGCCGAGTCGGATAACGCCTTTGCTAATGACCGATTTTTCAAGAGTCCGCTGATGTTCAGTGTTTCTATACCAATAGCACTTGCTTTACGGACAATCTTTGTAGTCGCTTGGTGGTGTGCATCTTCACGGATATTTGATATACGATAATGAACACCACCAAGTCGTTTCTTTGCCTTATGCCAATTCTGTGAGCCTTTCACCTTGCGCGATAAAGCACGATTGGCACGCGCTAACTTCCGCTCATATCGTTTCAGGGGGCGTGGGTTCTCATAGGTATCGCCATTTGAACAAGTCGCCAGTGTGTTGATACCCACGTCAATGCCCATCGGCTGCTTATCGTCAAAGAGAGACGGTTGATGATTATAATTGTTGCTCTCAAGGTTTCGGACGGTAATAGACACAAACCAGCGATTATTGCGTTTAGATACAACGACTTTACTGATTTCACCGGTATACCGCAATTCCTCACGCATGCGCACCCAGCCGATTTTCGGCAACTTAATACGCTTTTTGTAGACTTCAACCGTTCCGAGTCCATTGTCGGCTTGGTAAGAACATTTACCACTTCGGTTCTTATAGATGGGAAACTTGTTTTGTCCACTTTTCCAGCGGGTTATCGCGTCTCCGAAATTGTGAATCGCATTCTTGGAGGCATACTGTGATAGGGCATCACACCAATCAAACTTATCACGCTTAACAGCGTTAAACTCACGTTTGATGTCCACGTGGCTACGCCATTCGTCTTTATCTAATCCTGCTTTAAAGGACGATAAAGCGAAATTAAACGCAACACGGGCATAGCCAGCATGTTGAGACATAAGCGTGGATTGCTTGTTATTGGGGTTTAACTCTATTTGCTGTGCGCGTAACTGCATTGGGTTCTCACGTATCATGCTTTTACCGCTTGCTACAGTCGGTCGGCGAGGGGACTGCCCTTGCAGGCAGGTAGCAAGCCCTCGCCACGTGATATAAATATTATAGCACTTTCTCAAAATATTATCAAAAAAAAACAGCATAACTTTAGATTTTTATAGGTTTTTATAGGAAATTGCTAACTGCAACATATCCCTATACTCAGACGTGATGCAATACTTATGCCAATGCCAATTTTAACGTATGCGTAAGCCAACCCGTTTCGGACGTTGTCCGGAATGAAAACACAACTTGACCGCCGTTGGTTGCTTGCTAATTTTTTAGGCAGTGTGGTCGACTCCTGTCTAATTATGATGCACCGATCGATTGATGGTGCAAACGCGAAATAGGTTGAATTCCATAACGCCATATTGAGGATGTAAAGTCAAGCAAAATCTTTAGCAGAAAAAAATAAGGCTGCTCCAACTACACAAAAAACTGGATAGTTGGAGCAGCACGAATAGAAACCACTCTCCTAAGTTTGCCCTGAACCGTGGTATTTAAACAGCGGTTTGGAAAGCTTCCCAGGCATCGCCCGCTGCTGCGGCTTGACGTTCTAATTCAGTGCGCCACCCAACAATCTTTCCAGACTTAATCTGCCGAATGTCATACCCGGCATATCGGTCCTCAAGCGTATCGCCGAGTTTTTGGGTTTCTGCCCACCGGTCCCATGCCGTCTTCATAAACTCATGTGGTAAAGCGTCTCGGATAGCAGGATCGAGTTGCCAAGCACTTCGAGCGTCTGCGACCGAAGGTTCACCGGTGGATTCACCTGACCATTTCGACCAACCGATCGACAAAGTGTTGCGCTCGCGCTCAGGCACGGTATGCCCTGTGTGGATATTGTTGCCATTGCGGATGAGTGCCTCGCCCGGCTTGAGTCGGATAGCAACCTGATCGGGCAATGGGTCAGATTTGTTCCAACTCGGCGTATAGGGGACACCCTGATCCTTCATCGACTGTGGAAGTAGCACGTCATGCTCAAAAGGGGTGCGCCATCGATGATGGCTGCCCGGGATAAGCTCATGGCATTCGTCGTCCGTGAGTGCCAAAAACATGCTCACGCCGTTCCGTTCGGCAATTCGTTTCTCGTTGCTTTCTTGAATTTCTTTCCAGCGGATCCGCTCTACCTCTTCGGAATAATCTTCAGGGGCGTCCCCGCGAATTTCCCGCTGTGAGAAGTAACCTGCGCCGTCCCCCCACCACGTCACGTCTCTGTGCCAACTGGGCCCGTTTTCGTTCCGTCGAGGGTTCGCCCACAGCAGCATACCACTAAACGTCAAGTCATCAGGTTGAAGCCCATGACACCAAGAGGCAACAAAATCCAGGAAATCCGAAGAGCCGTGAAATTCGGAGAAACTCGGCTCTTCAAAAGCGGGATGGATGAGCCCTCGAATCGCCCACGGTTCATCTTCCGCTGCACGGTGGACGTACCCCTTTGAGCTGTCGATGATGTCGTAACTATTTTCGGGGGCACACGCCTCCGTAACACGGCGACCCGCCTCTCGAAGAATGGGAATCCATGGGTTATCAACAAAGTCGTTGATGATGACAAAACCGTGCTCCTTCAGGTACGCTAATCTTTCAGGCGTAGCACCGGGAGCTGAAAGTTCAGGTTCGAAATCCGCAAACGCTGTCGCGCGGTAGGTCTCTTTCACTGGTGATTCATTCGTGCTCATTTTTTCCCTCCTATTAGACAGTAACTTTGAGCCAGAACGCTATTTTAGCACACTTCACATATTTCCCAAAACATTAGTGGGTAGTGCCTGATAATTTCACATGAAGATACACCTTTCGGCAGTATCTGTCAAGAAAAATCGGTTTGACTTTTCCATCAAATATGTTATTATTTTTCTAGCGGTTCAAAAGATTGCGCCCACCGCTGCAAACCAAGAAATAGGAGATGATTATGAATGCAGAATCACCGCTACAGGATCGACGTTTTAAACTAAGTCCAGATGAACTCTCACATTGGAATGAGAACGGTTACCTCGTCCGTTTGAACGTATTCACCGCGGAAGAGAACGATGCATTCCGCCAAACCGCCGAAGACATTGTAGACAGGAAACGCCCATTTCCAACCGTCCACATCGATCAGAATGCCCTCGTCAGAGACGGGAAAGCAGAGCAGCAAGGCATCTATGCGATGCACAAAATCCATTTTCCGAGCTGCTACGACCCAGAATTCCTTGCACGCGTTCGGGATCCGCGTCTCACGGATCCACTCGTTGACCTGCTAGGTCCGGATATCCTCGGTATCAATACGCTGTTTATCTGGAAAGCCCCAAAGATTGGTCTCGGTTTCCCGTGGCATCAAGATAAGTTCTACTTCCGCACTCGGTTTAATACGGAGACAACTGTCGGGACGTGGACAGCTATCGACCCTGCAGACCGAGAGAACGGTTGCCTCTATGTGATTCCGGGTAGCCATAAACGCGATATTTTTCAACACGACGCTCTTGAAGGCTCACAACAGCAGGAATTCAAAATGGCACAAGGTGTTCGAGACGAAGACGGTGTAGCGGTGGAAGTCCCGCCCGGTGCAGTCATCTGGTTCCACAGTCATCTTCTGCATAAGAGCATGGACAATCACAGTCTGCGGTTCCGCCGGAGTTTTGTCGCCCATTACCTCAGTGCGCAAGCGGAATGGGTAAAGCCTAAACCGACCGGAGGGTCCGCCGTCATGTGGATTCGCGGCAAAACCCATCCCGGTAAAGTCCAAGAAGTTGAACATGATGTTCTACCCATCCCCGAATCTTAGGAAGCATTATTGATGAACACAGATGCAACACTACAAGGCCGACGTTTTGGCTTAAGTCCAGATGAGTTAGCATATTGGAACGAGAACGGTTACCTCGTCCGTTTGAACGTATTCACTCCGGCAGAGAACGACGCTCTGCGTCAAGTTGCTGAAGACATCGTGGACGGAAAACGTCCATATCCAACCACGAACATTGATCAGAACGCACTCGTCAGAGATGGGAAAATAGAGCAGCAAGGCATCTATGCGATGCACAAGATTCATCATCCGAGTTGTTATTGCCCGGAATTTCTCACACGTGTGCGCGACGCGCGTCTCACGGATCCACTCGTTGACATCCTCGGTCGGGACATCCTCGGCATCAATAATCTATTTATCTGGAAGGCACCGAAAATCGGTCTTGGTTTCCCGTGGCACCAAGACAAATTCTACTTCCGCAATCGGTTTAATACAGAGACAACTGTCGGGACATGGACGGCTATCGATGCCGCAGATAGAGACAACGGTTGCCTCTATGTGATTCCCGGTAGCCACAAACGCGATATTTTTGAGCATGACGACCTCGAAGGCTCACAACAACGGGAGTTCAAACTCGCACGCGGTGTTCGCGATGAAGACGGTGTCGCAGTAGAGGTGCCACCCGGTGCGGTCATTTGGTTCCACAGCCATCTCCTGCATAAGAGCACGGATAACCACAGCCTGCGGTTTCGCCGGAGTTACGTCATCCACTACCTCAGTGCGCAAGCAGAATGGGCACATCCTGCGGCACTCAATGGCAGGCGAAGACAACCCGTCATGTGGATTCGCGGTAAGACCTTCCCCGATAAAGTTCACGAAGTCGAGCGCGATGTGCTGCCCATTTCCGAATCCGCTTGACATT
Organism: Candidatus Poribacteria bacterium; assembly: GCA_021295715.1. NCBI lineage: Bacteria > Candidatus Poribacteria > Candidatus Poribacteria bacterium. Next base: position 88,135 of record JAGWBV010000003.1, read on the forward strand.
CAACACCAAAGGAAGATGTAATAATGATTGATTGGAAATCACCTGTGATGATATTGATGGTTCTGTTGTGTGGCACTGGTATATGCGTAGCGGATGTGTTGGAAGATGCGCTCGTTGGCGTATGGCTTTTCGACGAGAACCAAGGGGGGACAGCGGAAGATGCATCTGGAAACGGCCATGAGGGCGATATTCAGGGTGCGAAATGGGTTCAAGGCAAAATAGGAACGGCTCTCGAATTCAACGGTGATGGAAATATCGTGGAAATCCCACATCACGCCGATTTCGATCTCACGGAATACACAATATCGGCGTGGATCAAAACGGAACCAACCGGACTCTGGCAAACCGTGATAGGAAAGGAACCCGTTGCGGGGAACCCCAGAAATTATGGGATCTTCGTTGCGGGTAATACGAAGTTGCTCGGTGTGAACTACACCACTGCTGGCGCATGGAAGACAACCTTTAGCAAAACAGTCGCTGCCGATGGTAAATGGCATCACGTCGCTGCGACCTTTGATGGCACGTTCCTTCGGGCGTATTTTGACGGTGTGATGGAGGGCGAAACCAAGACTGAGATTCCGCCCGATCATAATACGGAACCTGTCCGAATTGGGCGTTGGGGGAATCCGAGAGGCGATTTCTGGTCAGGCGTGCTGGATGAGGTCGCAATGTTCAATCAGGCACTTACCGAAGACGAGATTCAGGACATCACGATGAACATGCGAGATGCCCTAGCAGTCGAGGCATCGGGGAAACTTACGGTAACATGGGGAGCACTCAAGCAGTCAAAAATTGAACGGGACTAATCCGAAAATTTTCGTCCTTTTTTCTCCGCTGGTGAGTTAGGAACTTTGCAGCAATCTCCTATATTGAGGTTGGATTTTACATTGCTGACATCCGCACAGTGATACGGCACTGATTCCCATTTTCGCTCTTCACAGCGGCGGTACCCCTTTATTCCAACGAGGCAGATTGACCATTACAAGATCAACATCAGGAAGATTTTCCTTCAATTTCGGTTTGAATACGACGCCAAGGAACTTCTCTATCCCTTTTTGTATCTGTTCTGGTCCTATTACAGATAAGGTAGATGCCCACGTAACATACAATCGTGTAGGTTTATAGGCTCGAATTTCAGGGTCTTTGAGATCCGCTGCCAATTTATCTTTGATAATTCCGCTTCCGACTTTAAGCACCGTGCGATTGTTGTCAATTCCCGTCCAGATGATATAGATCCCGCTGATACCGACACTATAGTCGCCAAGACGGGCCTCAAGACGGCCATCGTTTAATATCTTTTCATTGAATTGACACCAGAGGGAGTTTTTGATACATTTTTGCCAGTGAACGGTTATCATCGTCATAATACGGAATCTCCTCCTGTTTTCCTTTCCGGAAAGCGATTACTCGGCACCCGAATAACGAACTTTTATTAAACGAATTCTTTTTTCCATGCCAATTATATTAATCATACAGAGTCAGAGAATGAGACAGGCATTTTGAATTATAACGTGAAATATATGATTAACGGTACAGTTTTGTTAGCGAAGAAAAGAAAAAACCGCGTGTGGGTTTTCTTTCCGTCGTTAGCGAAAAGCCCAACCTTATGAAAGCGAAGTGTTTTGCTTGGGTATTTCCGCAGGAAACCTCGTCGGTAAAAGGTGATTACCGCGTGGATTGATCTGGAGGTTGGGGTTGGGAATCGAACCCGTAGATACGACGCATGGTCGGGGTGGCGCGTTCGACGACCTCTCGTTTGAGATGATGCACGAAATCGAACATCGGTTTGACGAAGGAACGACAACAGAAACAGATTAACGCGATACGCTGCCGATCGGTTGTGTTGGCACCCGCGGAATGCCAGATCGCACCGTTGAAAAGGAACACGGAACCTTTCGGGGCGGAAAGCCGAACCTCATCGGGATGGTGGGTGGTACCCGGAGGCGGCTTGATCCGCTGGAGATGGATACCCGGTACATGACGAGTTCCACCGTTCTCTGGCGTGAAATCGTCGAGCAACCAGAGACTGTTGGCAACCAATGGGAAACTCGGCAGCGGCTCCGGCATTGAGCCAAGTACGCTATCAACGTGGTAGCCACCATCCGGCGCGCCGGGATCGATAATGTTAGAAGTGAGTGTGCTGAGTGTATAATCAGGACCGAGCAGATGTTCAAAGTAGGGCATCACCTTCGGACGAGCGACGAGCTGCTCGTACATCTGTCCCTTGTTGACTAACCAACGGACGTGCTGACCATGCCCATCAGTATGTTGGCGTGCCAACCCGTTTTGCTTTTCTTCCTCCGCTAATCGAAGTATATCGGCTCTGTAAACCCTAATTTCTTCGTCGGAAAGCACATCAGGAATGACGATGCACCCCAGTTCGTCCAATTGCTTTTTTTCCGCCTCGGTGATACCCATTTTGCATTCTCCTTCAATAGGTGAGTGGGTGTTTCCTCCAGAAAACCGCTTCTACCGGATATAGGGAAACCGGATTTACTTACGCCGCGAAGGGATTCAGACACTCCTCATAGACGTTAAAATGTTCGCCTTCATGCTCTTCAGCATCAACAAGTTTGAGCCAGAGTGCGCTGTCCTTCTTGTCACCACTCAATTGTCGACGGCTGCCAAGATTCGACGGATCCGGTCCACTCCAGACGACTTCGCCGCCTTGCATATAGATGAAGTTGTTACGATACCGGTCAATGAGGTCCTTCTGGTTTTCGAGGTAAGCCAATCCCTGTTCACAAGTCGTTCGCCGCCAATTCGCAACTGTTTCCGGCGTATCCGTTTCGATAGAATCAAATTCTGCCAACGGTGCCTTGACTTCGCTCTCCCAATCGATCTCATCCAAGTTGACGGTGCCGTATCCGCGCTGTGCGGCGATGAGGATATGGTTCCGATCGCGCTTGAAGGGGGGGGTGGGCCAATCCGACTGTGGATCGTGTCCCATCAGGTGCATACCCACAGTGTCGGTGGAGATTGGATGATCCCCTGCGATGAGTGCGTTACAGATTCTGCCTTCACCGCCCCATTCGCGTCCCCATTGTCCCGTCAACGCATCAATAATATTGAGGCACGGCTTCGTAATGAGTGCCAGATCCGGGAGTACATAGGAGAGTCGGATGAGATGATGGTAATAACTACGTGTCCTGCCTTCTGGAAGAAGCATCGGTGGCAACCCGAACAGGTTTTTGGTGCACAAAGTGATGCCCATGAAGGCGTGGTTTTTCATCTTCGCGACAGAGACGACTGCATCCGTATCGTCAAAACAAGAACTCAACGTATAGCGATCAAACATTGAACCACCGCCGGGGACATCGTAGGCTTTGAAGGGTGGCAGGTTGGAATCGACGAACTGCACGTCGAATTCTTTCAGAAGGTATTCATAGTTGAAACCGGGGGGCATCCGATGCCCGTGGGTATACGGGTTTGTGTCGGTAGCGACCAACTGCGCCGTGGTGTGTTCCTTGATTAATCGCAATACGGCACGACAAACCGCATCGTCTACCAATTCTCGGCGACGACCCTCAAAGTAGATAATACGCTCAGCCGGTTTCATCATATTGAGTTTCATGACCACTTTCTTAGCAGTCTCAATCGGTTTCCATGCCTCGGCGAGTGGGTCAGTGATACGGCGGAGTGTTTGATAAATCTCCTCCTCTGTTGCGCGATAATCACAATGTGCCGCTCTAACTTTGAACTGTTTCTCTTGCATGAGGTGACTCCATTTACGGGCGTGAATTTTCAAAATAGTAGCATGCTATTCAAAAATTGTCAAGTCCGATAGGATTTAGCATGCAACCGTAGTTTGCGTCGAAAAAATGTAGAGTTCAATTTTTCGCTATAATTGCGCGCGCAAAAGGCGGCGCATCACCTTATTAGAAGCGGTTCGTGGCAAGGCATCCACGATGACGACATCGTGAATTCTGAACAGCGGGTTGAGATGTTGGGAGAGCGAGGCTTGCAACGCATCATGTACCTCCTGTTTTGTTAAAACGGATTCCGATGCTGCTGGTACAGTATAGATGACCAGTTGGCTCGGACCACCATCTTCTGGTGAGACAGCAACCGCCGCTGTTTCCTGTATCCCATCAATAACGTTAAGTACCTCTTCAATCTCCGCGGAGCTCACCTTGATACCGCTCAAGTTCATCGTATCGTCGACGCGTCCGTGAACCCGATATTTCATCCCCGTAAGCCAAGGTTCATCTTCAAATTTGCTGCCGAACCTTTCGATCGCATCGCCGTGGCGGCGCAGATTCGGACTCGGTGTCCCTGCAAAGTAGACTTCACCGTGGTCAGCATTGAGTAGGCTCGTGGAGAGACCAAGGGAAGGTGGGACGATGAAAACTTCACCGTTGTCAGAGAGGTTTCCATGATCATCATAAAGTCGGAAATCTAAACCAAGTGCTGGCGTTGTGAAGGTCGAAGGCGCAGCAGGTTGAACCCGCGTGCCAGTGACATACCCGCCTCCGATCTCGGTGCCGCCGCAATACTCTATCACCGGTTTATAACCCGCCAAGGACATGAGGTAAAACATCTCCTCTGGATTAGAGCATTCACCCGTTGAACTGAAAGCTCGGATTGCGTGCCAGTCCAACCCGTGCATGCATTCCGTATTTTTCCACGCTCGGACGAGGGTAGGTACGACACCGAGCATGCTGACTTTCGCTTTCTGGATAAAAACACCGAAGTCGCGCTCTGTCGGAGCCCCACCATCATATAGAGCAATAGTGGCTTTGTTGATGAGGCTGGCGTAGATGAGCCACGGTCCCATCATCCAACCGAGGTTTGTATACCATGCCAACACGTCGTTGGGATGAATGTCGTGGTGTAGATAAGCATCCGTAGCACATTTGATAGGAGTGGTATGCGTCCATGGAATCGCCTTCGGTTCACCAGTGGTTCCGGAGGAGAAGAGGATATTGGTATGGGAATCAGGATGGCACGGGACGGCGGTAAAGGTTTCCGTGTCACTCAGAAAATCGCTCCATACCATATCGCCTTTGCGTAAGGTCTGTGTAACCCCGCCCCCACCTTCACATGAGCAAATGATTGCTTTTGGTGCGTTTGCGGCGATCACTTTCTCATACAACGGGAGGCGTTTACCTGCCCTATTGATATAGTCTTGTGTGAAGATCGCTTTGGCATTGCCGATACGGAGACGGGTGGCTATCTCATCTGGTGCAAAACTATCGGCGATGCCAACAACAACGCCCCCCGCTTTGACGATCCCCAGATAGATAGCGACAGATTCAGCATTCATCGGCATGTCAACTGCTACCGCGTCACCTTGTTTCAAACCAATTTCGACAAGTCCATTCGCGACACGATTGGTGAAGGATTCCAACTCACGATAGGTAAGCGTTCCCAGATTTCCGTCGTTTTCGCGTTGCGTAACAATAGCGATAGCATCAGGAGGCGCGTTGAAGCAGCTTTCGACGATGTTGAGTTCACGTAGATTTGTCGTGATGCCTGTTGCGTCTTGTTTTGGCTCGGCGTTCGTGGATACCGTCTTAATGCCCAATGCCTCAATCATCATCTGCCAAAACGTGTCCCGATTTTGGACTGTCCAAGCATGAAGTTCATAGTATGTTTTCAAGCCTAAAGCCATCATTAGACGGGTAATATTTGCTTTGGTGATGTCTTCGTTCGTAGGAAACCATGCAGGTGGTGGTCCACAGGTTGTGCGATCAAAGTCGGCATATACCGTCTCATAAAGCAGTTGATGGAGGGCAAATGGATGGTATGGCGTGAGAATGTGGCGTGAAATTTCGTACCAACAGGCAGTCGGAGATTGCGTCTCCAATATCCGATTGATGACCTCTGTGATTTCTGATGCTTCTGCTTTGTCCAATCCGCAAGCGATGAGTTGTTCAACAGTCAGCATGAGACGGGTTCCCTCTTTTAGACGCTGCGGGTCGTTTAAACGGCGGCATCAGTTTCAAATTCAACGAATCTGTAAATCTGACGTAAGGAGAGTTCTGCCCCGATTGAAACGAGTGGCAACACGTTCTCAAGTGCGCTAAATTCGCTGAGTACCCATTGTTTATCTTGACGGAGATAGTGTTCAACTTGGACCTGATCCTGTGCAATAAGGAGGTATTCTTGGAGTGATTCTAATTGCCGGTAGCGTATGAATTTCTCACCTCGATCATAGCCTGCTGTTGAAGCAGAAAGCACTTCAATAATGACCTGCGGATTGATGAGTGTATCGAAAGCATCATCCTCAAAACTGGGTTCATCACAGACAACCGTTACATCTGGATAGAAGTAGGAGACTTCTGCACCAATGCCGACGCGCATATCCCCGGTAAAAATCCTACATCCGCCTTCTGTGAGTTGATTATAGAGTTGAGTTACGGTGTTCACTGTGATAAGGTTATGCGCAAGGCTAGCTCCGGACATCGCGATGATCTCGCCGCTGAGATATTCGCTTTTGAGCGTTGCCTTCCGTTCGGCAGCGATGTATTCTTCAGGCGTTAAGTAGGTTTGAGCTGCAACAGATGACATACAAGCCTCCTATACCATGTTGCTTTAGGATAGGGTTCAATACTTTAGAGTATAGCATATTATTAAGAAAATTGCAACCATTCTGCGAACATGAAAAAAGGCGAGGTTAAGAAACCTCGCCAGCGAAAAGTGAGAGCCTCGCAACTGGGAAATAGCTCGTATTGAGGGAATGGCGTGTCCATGCTATTCCGGTGCTAAGGCCCGCAACCGATTGACGGCCTTTACAACCTCATCGGCGACAACATCAATTTCTTCCGCGGTGTTGTAACGTCCCAAGCCGAAACGGACAGCAGTCAATGCCAATTCATTGGGGACTCCCATTGCAACTAAGACGTGTGATGCCTTCACCGATTCAGAATCACATGCCGACCCAGTTGACACCGCGACGCTTTTAAGCCCCATCAATAGGGCATGGCTCTGTACACCCGCAAAACAGAGGTTCAGATTACCCGGTAGTCGCTGCTCAGGATGTCCATTGAGATGAATATCCTCCAAACGGGTATTCAACTTCTGATGGAGTGAATCCCGCAAAATCGCCACGCAGTTTTTTCCGGTCTCCATATAGTTTTTAGCAAGTTCGCACGCCGCCCCTAATCCAACAATACCGGCGACGTTTAAAGTGCCCGGACGAACCCCATCTTCCTGTCCACCGCCGTGGAAAAGCGAACGCGGTCGAGAGCCGTTTCGACGAATGTAAAGTGCTCCGATCCCCTTCGGTCCGTAAATCTTGTGTGCCGTTAGGGATGCGAGACCTACACCGAGTCTCTCCATATCCGATGGCAACTGTCCGATGCCTTGCACCGCATCCGAATGGAACGGCACGCCATGCTTAGCGGCAACAGCGGCAACAGCGGCAATCGGATTTATCGTGCCCACTTCGTTGTTCGCGTACATGAAACTCATCAAAATCGTCTTCGGTGTAATGGCAGCTTCCACGTCGTCAGGGCTCACCCTCCCGTATTTGTCTACCGGAAGATATGTAGTTTCAAATCCCTCTGTCGCCAAAACGTGACATGTATCGAGGATTGCGTGATGCTCCGCCGTACTTGTGATGATGTGGTTTCCCCTCTCTCTGCAGGCGTAGGCGATTCCCCTAACAGCGAGATTGTCCGATTCGGTCGCACCGCTGGTAAAGACGATCTCCTCTTCTGAAGAACCGAGCAGTCCAGCGACCTGCTGGCGCGCTTTTTCCACAGCATCCTTCGCCGTAATACCAAATGGGTGTGTGCTGGACGCGTTGCCGAAGTTCGTCGTGAGGTAAGGCAGCATCGCCTCCAAAACTTCGGGGGCAATTGGCGTTGTGGCATGGTTGTCCATGTAGATAATGTTCTTCATGAAGGTGTTCCTTTTGTGCGGAGGAAAAGTGGACGGCACACGGCACGCGTCTACTACTTTTAAAGGCGTTCGCGGAACATGTCAATCATACCATCAGGTGGATCAAACGGCAATTCAACGACAGTGTTTGTCAAACCGCTATAGTAAATTCCCAGCAACAGGTTGAACTCCGCGAGGGATTGCTTCAAGTGTGTTGGATGCTCCTGAGTTTCATCATCGAGCCACGCAAAGACTGCGTCTGTGAGTCCACCTTGAGCAATAACATCCTGTGCGCCGTAGTTGAGATCGCCGCCTTCATATCCACTGCCCGGTAGATTCCGCTCCCAACTCTCAAACCGCCAGTGGACGAATCCTTTTTCACCAAAGACGCAGACGCGCTTATGCCGATTATTTCCTGTATCGGGCAGTACGCGTGGTGCCATCTCTGGTCCGAATGCGACTGAGACTTGCACACCGTTCGCGTAGGTCACGAGTGCCGTGGCGTTGGCAGGCGAAGGTTGCGCGGAATCGAGTTGTTCCGCACCAGAGATCTGTCCTTGGACCTTCACGGGTCGCGAGTTATCGATATAGGACGACACGAGTTGTAAGACGTGTGGTGCTTGGTCGACGGGTGGGTTGCGTGCGCTTGCCTCAATAAACTTAATCGCACCGATTTTGCCTTCTGCGACATCACGCTTGAGGGCAAGGTTCTGTGGATGGAAGTTGAGTTGTGTATTGACAACGAACTTTGTTTTGGTGCGTTCGGCAAGCCCGGAAATCTGCCGCCAGTCTTCGCTCTCCACAGCAATTGGTTTTTCAACGATTGCTGCAGGCACGCCGTGTTCAGAGGCTTGATTCATTAGCGGGTAGCGGATGCGTTTGTTACTCCCGCGCAACACGGGCGCAGTAACGATGTGCAGGAGATCCGGTTTCTCCTTTGAAAGCATCTCGTCGAGATCGGTATAACGAGCTTCAATGCCAAACTCATCTCCGAAATCGTTGAGTAGCTCTTCCTGCATGTCGCAAATAGCGGCAAGTTTACCACCCTTGACGTGTTCATAGGCGCGTGCGTGCCCGCGCGCACGTCCTCGACATCCTAAAATCGCACTTTTATACATTGTAGTGTCTCCTTTTGCGTATAAATCCAGATAATGCATTATAGGGCGAATGTCGTTTTAAAGCAACGCTTTTCACAAAATTTCAATTCAAAGAAAAACGGAAATGCGGTATAATATTCTGAAAAGTAGAAACATAGCGCGGGAGGAAAAGATGCAACGTTACCTGTCTATTTTCATAACGTTCTCTGCAGTAGTCCTCTTTTCAGGATGCCAATCCAAGGCACTGCAAATGCTGATCGAACCACAGGAACTTTACAACTACGCTGTTACAGAAGGCGTTACCTGCACGTCCCAAGAAATGATAGATGGTGATGTGAAGACAAAGGGCTATGCTGACGGACGGTGGATTCACCTAAACTTACCAAAACAAAAGGCGCTTCACCGGATTACCATCCATGGAACTAATATTATAAATGCTATGATATACGAGAAATTGGAAGGTGAAGGGCGTTGGCGTGCTTTTATGCAGATCCAGAACAACGAAAGCCCAATCATTAAAATGCGCGTCAGCGGTGTCGTGACGGAAGCAATCCGCATCTACATCAGCGGCACCACCGATGATGAAAAACAAGCCAGTCGGTATGATCCCAGGCGCGGTGCAATCGTCCCGCAAATAAGGTTAGGTAGAGCCTTTATACATGAACTTGAGGTTTATGGACTCGTCTCAAAGGGGGAATCCCCAGAGTGAATAGCATAAGGGGCAGACAACAATGAAACGCTTGATTTTTGAAGATATATACAGTTGGGGGGTCTTTAGCCGAGACCGTCAGATAGACTTTAATGGACATTTGTGGGTGCGTCCAGACGGAAACATCCTGATAGATCCGGTTCCAATGTCTGACGACGACCAAGAACACCTGAAAGCCCTTGGTGGCGCGAAATCGATCATTTTGACGAACGCCGATCATGAACGTGAAGCCGCTGCCTTTCAGAAATGGACGGGGTCAGACGTGATTGTTCACGCAGCCGATGCCGACGCGCTGAACATCACAGCCGCTCGAACGCTTCAGGACCATGAGACGATTGTTCCGGGATTACACGCCATCCATCTCAGGCACGGAAAAACGCCTGGTGAGATTGCCCTCTATTTTCCCGAGAAACAGACCGTCCTGTTCGGGGATCTTGTGGTAGGTGAACCGATGGGCGCGCTGACGCTGCTCGCCGATAGTAAGCTGAGCGATCCACCGAAAGCGGCACTTGAACTGCGCAAAATTTTGGGACTCCGATTTAATACAATCCTTGTCGGTGACGGTCACTCCATCTTTAAAGATGCGCGCCAATACCTCATTGACTGTCTGCAAGCGCGTCGCGATATCTACATCAACCGCATTCATGTCGATGAAATCGCGTGGCAGCATAAAAATGCGCCACACCCATACGACTTCGAGGACAAGGACATCGACCCGCTCATCGGTGGCAAGAATTTAGGGTATCGCGTGATTCGACTACAACCCGGTAAGATGAGTTTCCCGATGCATTTCCACAATTTCGGAGAGGAGATGTGCTACGTCATGGAGGGTGCTTGTACGCTTAAAACCCCGCGAGGCGATGTAGAAGTCAGTGAAGGCGACTTCCTTGCGTTTCCGCCGGGCACCATCGGTGCACATAAGTTTGTAAATAGCAGTGATGCACCGGTCACGTTGTTCATTCTGGGCACGACTACACCGCACGATGTGAGTGAATATCCCGATTCTAATAAGGTCCTCCCGTATGCAGTCGGAAAGATTTATCGTAGAGACCCAAGTCTGAGTTATTGGGATGGCGAGGTTTAACACAACCTACGCTCCACGCAATCTCTGATTCTCTTTTGCCCGAGCATCCTCTTGTTCTGGATTGACAACCCCACATAGGGTAGTTTCCATTTCATTACGTATCGCCGCATATTCAGGGTCCGACGCTAAGTCATCATTCTCCAATGGATCAATACCTACATTGAATAATTGCGGTTCGCTTCCGACGTAATGACACAATTTGTAATCCCCGCGCTTGAGCATAAACCCAGCGTTAAGCATACCCATGTGATGGTACTCCGAAAGGACAGCACGCCTCGTTTCGTTCGCTGGGTGTCGCGCTATCTCCAGCAAACTGTCTCCGGGTAAATCAGAAGGTGCTTCCAAACCAGCCACTTCGAGTAAGGTCGGTAGGACATCTACCAAAGAGACATTTTCTGCCACGCGATCGCTCTCACCGGAAGGTAGGCGAAGCATCAACGGCACTCTTACCGCCGGTTCATAGAAGCACTGCTTCTGCCAGATGCCGTGGTGTCCTGCCATTTCGCCGTGATCGCTGGTATAGATGACAAGCGTATCTTCGCGTAACGGAGACGTATCAATCGCCTCAAGTATCCGCCCGACCTGTACATCGAGGGACGAGACAAGCGCGTAATAGGAGGCTAAGGCACAACGGACAACGGCTTCAGGCGGTGGGATGTCGTTCCGCCATGCCCAACGGTGGTGTTGGATTATGGGATGCTGAGATTCAAGCGGTTCGTTCCATGTCTCAGGTAATTCGAGTGTGTCTGGATCATACAGTGAAAAGAATTCGGGTGGCGCAATCAGTGGAAAGTGCGGGTGCATGAATCCGCAATAGAGCAGGAATGGTTTGTCCTCCGGGGACGCGACTTTTTCGCGAAGGAAATCCACTGCTAAGTCTGTGACGTTTCTGTCATATTCCGTGTGTTCGTGATCTCCCGGTCCGCATTCGGTGACGTGTGAGTTGGAACCTCGACGTGCGTCTGGTGTGCGTCGTGGCGGCCTTCCATTTCTGCTACACCATCGCGGCAAGTCGTCCAGCAAGCGATGGGAAAAGCCGAGGAGTCGGTCAGTTCCGTTGAAATGCGTCCGTCCGCACAGCACAGTCTCATAACCCGCTTCCGCCAAGTAATCCCCCCACGTTTGGTACTGCTGATCCGCAATTACTCCCAAATCCCATGCTCCAATTTGATGCGGATAACGTCCGGTGAGCATTGATAAGCGTGAAGGCGTACAGATTGGATAATTGCAATAGGCGTTGTCGAAGGTGTAACTCTGTCCAGCGAGACTATCAAGGTGTGGAGTTCGGACAACGGGATGCCCACTATTCCCCATCACAGCCCCCGCGTGTTCATCTGAAAATAGAAAGACAATATTCATTTTTTTAACTTTCCTTGCGGAGTCGTTGATCGGGTTTCATGTTTAACGTGCTTTCCTCTTGAATCGCCTGTGCCGTTGTTGCAGGCTCATAACTTTGCCGTATTTCTTGCTATTAACACTGAATTAAGATTCTATAGAAGTATATCCGATTTGGAGAAAGGAAGCGACAATTTTTTATTTTCAGAAGTATTAGCAACCCCTGTTTCCAAACCCAAGAAATCAGTCGTCAATCTTGCCAAAAAGTGATATGATATGCACAGGAAACTCCTTAAGGAGGCCAATTTGATGCAAACAACGAACCGCCATGTTCCCCATTTGCTTCGATCAGATACGACTCTCATTCCGGATGTTCCGCCGAGCAACACCGTTATCTTTCGAGGGGATGGAGAGCCGAAAACACCATCAATGATGCTACAGCGACTTGCAGAGTTCGACCAAAAATTTACGCTTAGAGAGGATACCTATTCTCTCGGTGGCACTGTCGAGCAGCTTGAGAAAAAATGCGCTGAAATGTTGGGCAAGGAGACGGCGGTCTTTATGCCAACTGGCACACTCGCCAATCATCTTGCCATCCGGAAACTCTGCGGCACCAAACCGCGTGCGATCGTCCAAGAGCAAAGCCATCTCTACAATGACAGTGGCGATTGTGTAACGCGGCTGAGTAACATAAACCTCATACCTTTAGCAAAGAGGTGCCCCTATTTTACGCTCGAAAGACTGAAAACCGCAGTAGAGCAGGCAGAGAGTGGAAGAGTCATCAATCCGGTTGGGGCAGTGATGATCGAAAGCCCTGTGCGCCGCCAATCGGGTAAAATTATGCCGTTTGATGAAATGAAGGCGGTAACGGACTACTGTCAGGACAAACAGATTGGGAGTCATCTTGATGGCGCACGGCTCTACATGATGTCAGGTGCGACCGGTATTCCGCCCGCTGATTATGCGGCGTTGTTTGATACGGTGTATGTGTCGTTGTATAAATATTTTGGGGCACCGTTCGGGGCGATATTGGCAGGCACAACTGAGTTCATGGACGGGTTATATCACGACCGTCGTATGTTTGGGGGCGGGTTGGCATCAGCAAACTTTGCGGCAGCGTTGGCACTTCAGGGTATAGAAGGGTTTGAAGAACGTTTCAATCGTGCTATGATACGGGCAAGAGCACTTTTTGATAAAATCAACGCGCTGGAGAGCGTCAGTATTGAACGTTTTGAGCACGGTTCTAATATATTTCCACTGAAGTTAGAATCGGATGTTGATAGTACACGTTTCGTCAAGACGCTTGAGGCGCATTCAGTATCTGTATCACCTCCAGATGGCGATCATGCCGGACATATCATGCTGACTGTGAACCCAACCCTATTACGTCAGGATATCCAAGATCTATTCTACACCTTTGAACGCGCTGTCAAAGAGAGCCAGCGATGAACGGGTCGCTGTGTTGATACCCCTAATTTTCGTCAAAAATCACCGGCTTGTATGCATAGGAGATTTGTGATAGAATAGCGGACGTTTGGTAATATCTATGTGAGGTGAAACAATGAAAGAAACAATCGAAGCCGAAATCCTGAAGGTTCTGGACACGTGGATGGCTGCCTTTAATCGTCTTGATATAGTTGCATGGGAGAAAACGTTTCACTTTCCACACTACCGTCTCGCTTCTGGCAACATGCGAATCCTCAACGAACCGGGTGAACAGGATGTAGAGAGAATCAGAAAGAACCTAACCGCAAGGGGTTGGCATCATAGCGGTTGGGACAGACGCAATATTGTCCATGCCTCAGAATCCAAAGTCCACGTTGACACGCAATTCACACGCTATCGCGCCGATGGCACGGTCATTGCTTCCTACGAATCGCTCTATGTCTTAACCTACGAATCGGGGTGCTGGGGCATCAAACTACGATCGAGTTTCGCACCGTAATATTTTAATTTTTCCTTGCGGTTCGGTTAGTTCAGTTTGATAGATGAAGTGTCTCTCCGTATATCCGCTTGTGTGTTTTTGCTTCGGGTTTTTGCTTGGGCGTTTCTGCAGATAGAGGGAACGCACGCAACCGTTCAAACGCCCTTCATCACTCCGCAAGGGAACATTAAAATATGGGTAGCACAATGACCTCTCGACCCAATATCGTACTCATTATGTGTGATCAGATGCGGTGGGACGCTGCCGGTTTCGCTGGCAACTCGGTCGTTCAAACGCCCCATCTGGATCGGTTAGCGGCGAGCGGTGTCTGCTTTGAAAACGCTTACTGTGCATCTCCGGTCTGCTCACCAGCACGCGCAAGTTGGTTGACTGGACTCTATCCCCATGCCCATTTACAACTACGGAATTATGGACCCAAAAGGATGGGCGAGTTCGGCGGCTACCTGCCTCACGACCGCATCACTATCGGGGATATGCTCAAACGTGCTGGCTATCGGTGTGGTATCGTCGGACCGTGGCATTTGGGGGACGACCATCGTCCACAACACGGATTTTCTGATTTCTGGTGTACCTATCGTTATCAGGGAGACCATCCAGATCCACTCTTTGACTATTTTGAAACGGAAGGGATTGAAAACCTCTATCGCTCAGGGGCACCCGGGATGACGCAGTACGGAAATATCTTGGAATTCGGCACGATCAATGACCCTCGCCAGCAACGCACCACTTGGACAATTGACCGTTCCATCGAATTTGTCCAACAGCAGCACGATAACCCGTTCTTCCTATTTGCGAGTATCAAAGATCCACACCCGCTTGTCTTGGTGCCGCCCGACCTACTGGAATACTATCGCGAAGAAGATATGCCACTACCTTCCTCTTTGCGTGACACGCTTGATGGGAAGCCCGAATTTCAAACGCGCGGAAAATTCCGTATCCCTTCAACGGTCACTGACGATGAATTCCGCCGAATGATGACCTACTACTACGCCCTCATCACACACATCGACACCCAAGTCGGACGCCTGCTGAATGCGCTTGAAGGAACAAATACGGTTGTCGCCTTCATGAGTGACCACGGCGAGTTGCTCGGCGACCACGGTTACACCGAGAAGTGTTTGATGTATGAGGCTTCGGTGCGGGTGCCGTGTCTGCTCTCATGGACCGACCATTTGCCGTCCGGTTTCCGCGTCACGACCCCTCTGGCGGGCGTGGATCTGATGCCGACTTTGCTGAGTTTCGCGGGACAGACACCCGAAACACAGATTGATGGACGATCGGTCGCGGAATCAATTTTGAAAGGGCAAGAACCCGAACATCAGCCGATCTTCGCTGAAATCGCCAGCCTCGATGCGATCTATCACGATGCTAACGAACCAGAAGAACTCGCGGCGCATGTGATGGTTATCGATGGAGACTGGAAATATATTCGGAACCGCTTTGATATTGATGAACTGTATAACCTGAAGACAGATCCGGACGAAATGCGAAATGTTGCCAATCGCCCTGAACACCAAAACCGCATCACACAGATGCACCAGCAGATCGCTGAGATGGTTTGTCGGACGGGTCCCGGTCCGTATGCGTGGTGCTTATAGCGATACGCTCACACGAGTTGGTTGCACCATCTCCGATAATAGGAGGAATAAATGGATAACGAAGTCATGACGAATGAAGAAAATTATGCTTTTGATGTAGCAGGCTATCTACACGTTCCGGGTGTCCTCAATCCAGAAGAGGTAGCAGTACTCAACGCGGCATTAGATGTCGTTGGAGAGCGTGAGACACTGTTAGGCGGAGAGAGTTCGCACCGCGAATTGTTCCGGGACCTACTGATCCATCCGAAATTGGTGTGGTATTTGAACCAGATCATCGGACACGGTTTCCGACTTGATCAGGCACCTCAATTGTTGGGGAATCGGGAGGGTGAAGTCGGTTCAACACTCATCGGCGGCGACGAACCGAGAAATCCCTCCTTAGCATATCGCCAACAAAACGGTCGGCGGAGTTGTCAGGGCGTGAGAGCGATCTGGGTGTTGGACGATGTTGAAGAAGGGGACGGTGGATTGGTTGTTGTCCAGGCAAGCCACAAGAGCAATGTCGAAACGCCTCACGAATTGGCGACCGGCACTGATGATATGGGGATAGTGGTGCAGCCGGAACTCAAGGCAGGCGATCTATTCTTGGTCGCGGTACCTACGCTCCAAGGGGTTCGACCGTGGAAAAGCGATCCGAAAAGGTTGTTGTCCTATTGGTATGCGGCGCGTGCAGCAGTGCAGTCCAATCCACATGGACCTTACTCAGAGACCGAATCTTTACCCGGATGGGCGGACGAAGCAACACCTGCGCAAAAGGCGGTCTTGTACGTCCCCGGATATAAGGGTTCAAGTCCACCACCGGTGATCAATACAGATGGCGAAGATACATGGGTGGAAGAAGATCCATCTGTCATTCACCCATCAATTTATACTCGCGACCCCAACTCAGGCATTGATGAGAAAGAATTTTACTTTTGGGATCTGAACGGGTATCTGGTGGTGCGCGGCGTGATGAATGAGCAGTGGCTTGCGGAAGCCAACGAAGCGGTGGATAAATTCCAAGATCGTATCGTCGTAGGTGAGGAACTCGCTCGCGGGTCGATAAGTCAGGCTGGCACAGGACGACCACTCCTGTCGGGGTTATTAGACTTACCAGAACCCTATAACGCACCGTTTCGGTGCATGATTGCGCATCCTACCGTGGTGCAGCGACTCAATTGGATGGGCGGTAGCGGCTATCGCACGAGTGGCGCGACCGTATTCTGCGCGGTTAAAGGAACATCGGGGCACTCGCTCCACGATGGCAACGAGCCAATGAGCCCCTCACGGGGTTATTATTTTAAGAATGGACGCAGTTATGCGGAGACCGTCACCATTACATGGCAATTGCGCGATGTCGAGCCAGGACTCGGCGGTTTCGCATGTGTACCAGGATCTCACAAGACCCAGTACTCCATGCCTTCCGGCATTCGGACGTGTGATGATACGATGGGTTTGGTGGTCCAACCTGTGATGAAAGCAGGGGACGTGCTCTTCTTCATGGACGGCGGTTGCACACACGGTGCCTTAGCGTGGAAAAATCCTGTCCCCAGACGCGGGGTCCTGATTAAGTACCAGTCAAAAAATGTCAATTGGGGCGGTGGTGTGATTGATCCGCAGGAGCGGTGGGGTGATATGGTTGAAGATATGACCGAGGAACAATTCGCTGTCATGCGGGGCCCTGAACGGGATGGTCGTCATCGGACTGTACCGAGACTGGTTGTGGAAGATGGGCAGGTGTCCGTTTCCTACGATCCAGAAGGGGATAGTTATGCATCAAAGCATCGACGAAAACCAGGTGAAAAGCAGGTGTAACAAGCCTTTTGACTGAATCCTGAATTGTATGCTATCACTGACCGTTGCAGTACGAAACCGACGAATGGTCAGTGATAGCCTAAAGAAAAAACACCTTTGTTCGCATCGGATTTTACCACCGTATTCGTCATCAACTCAACAGGGCATTATTTGTCATTACCGGCTTTTAAGTCACCCCAAGTCAAAGTCAATTTGTCTGAAGGTTCGACAGCCAATATACCGAGTGTCTCTTCCAAGCCGTCGTTCATGATGGCGTTGATATCCTCTTCTTCCAGAGCAACACTAAAAATCGCAGTCTCGTCGATAAGACCATCCACTGGCTGAATGCCGCCTGGGTAATTGGTTCCAATAACCACGGGAGCATTTGTGTCGGCAATCTCCGCAGAAAAGACACGCGTGGCAGAAAGCACGCCGTCAACGTAAACCTGTGCCTCTTCACCGGTATAGACAGCACCCACATGATACCATGTGTCATCTTCTGGAAGGATGTTGGATGCTGTCCAGCTGTCGTTACCTCCTTCTCCAAAAAGAGCAAACTCGAATTTGCCATTAGCAGCCCGTTGCAACAGGTAACACATATCGACTCGCCATCCCTGTGCTTTTGTCACTAACCCGTGCCAATCGTTGGGTCTGTAAGTGCCTTGAACCCAGATGACGATTGAGAATACCTCACTGATTTCGGTATCTAAAGTTTCATGGTCCGGGACGCTGACATAATCACCTGCACCATCCAATTCCAGGGCATTGCCAAATTTGCCATCGGGGACCCAGTTCGGGTCACCTTGCAGTGTGCCATCGTTGCCGTTTTCAGAGGAGTCATGTGCTGTGTTACCGTCGGTCTCATTAAAAAGCCACACGCCAACGGCAGTTGTCGGGTCGATTTCAGAATCGCTGTGTCTCACAAGCATAGCAAGACAGCACAGGATACTGAAAGCAATTAATATTAGACGGATCATTGGGTTTCCCTCCATAACCTATAGGTTCGGAAAACTGAATGATTGTAATAAAAATGAGTGGACATCAAGTTTAAAAATCTGTTAGACTCTTGACATTATCGCATATTCAGTAGGTTTATGCAAGGCGTTTTAGGTTGGATTGAATTGGGATTTTAGGGAGTTTCACAAATAATCGGAGAGGATATTATATGAGACATGAGGTGCAGTGGGAACGAATGTTCCCAGATGAGTTAGAAGCGGCACTTGAGACGTGTCCAATGGTGTATCTACCTTATGGGTTGTGCGAACCGCACGGTTGGCACAATTCGGTTGGGATGGATGCGATTCGGGCACATGAATGCTCGTGTCAGGCGGCGCAAGCACACGGTGGGATTGTCGCACCGCCGTTCTACTGGCATTGCCATGAGATTGGTGGTTACGGTTCATGGGGACACAATCAAGTCGACCAAGAGCGACCGTGGCTGACAGCCATACCGCCTTGGATGTTTTTGAAAAATATCTGCTATCACATTCGAGCAGTGGATGCGTTGGGTTTTCAGGGTGCAATTCTATTTTCAGGGCATTCGGGTCCCCATCGGTTGGACGTGCCAGTAGTGATTGAGATTATGCAGGCACATGTCGGCGTTCGGATGTATTCAACGATGAGTATCGGTGCGGATATCGAGCGTTTCGAGGATGGTAACGGATTGGGTGGGCATGCTGGACGCGGTGAAACGTCCGTGCTTTGGGCGGTGGCACCCGATTGCGTGGATATGTCGCGGATGCCGACGGATGACACACGCGCACCTGATTTCGCAATGGGGGATTTCAACGAGTCCTCCAGTCGTCAAGTTGGGGAACAGATGGTGATCGATATTGTGGCGCATTTTGGTGAAAAGACGCGGGAGTTGTTATCGGCTTATGAAGCGGAAGTGTCGAATCACACGCCACTGACGTTTGATGATGTCGAAGGGATTTGGGAAGACGAGATCCGACCGAAGTTGACTGCGTTTGCTTCCCTGCAGCCGCCTGAACCCGCACCGCCTTCTGATTCTCGATGGTACCCGAACTCGCAGATACCTAAAGGGCGGATACTGTGACACATCGGGTTATTGGAATTAAATCGTGAAATGGTTTGCTATACAAACCCCAGTTTTTATATGAGGGAAACTATGAAGTCTCAGGATGTAAAACAGATTAAGGAATCCGTTCGTCAGCACTATGCCGATAGAATAAAAACGGATGAGTCGTGCTGTTCATCAGTCACCTGCTGTCCAGACACCGATACGGATAGCCCCGCAGAAAAGAATGGTTACACCGAAGCACAGATTTCCAGCATCCCCACCGATGCTGCTGAACACTCCTTTGGGTGCGGGAATCCATTGGAATATACAGACGTTCAAGAGGGTGACGTTGTGGTGGATCTCGGCTCTGGTGCCGGGATTGATGTGTTACTCGCATCGCAGCTTATCAGTGAAAGCGGCAGCGCGATCGGTATTGATATGACCCCTGAGATGATCGAGAAAGCGCGACAGAATGCTGAGGAGGTTGGTGCGAAGAATGTCGATTTCCGTTTGGGTGAGATCGAATCCATGCCGGTCGAAGATGGAAGTGTGGATTGGATCATTTCGAATTGCGTCATCTGCCTGTCGCCGGATAAGGACAAGGTTTTTGAAGAAGCGTTCCGCGTCCTCAAACCGGGCGGTAAATTGGTGGTATCCGATATGGTCGCCAACAATATGCCCGGGTGGGTGAGGACTGCAGTCAGCACATGGGTGAGTTGTATTTCAGGCGCGTTGCCTGAGGACCAGTATTTAGGTTCGATTCGCCAAGCCGGATTTGAAGACGTTCGGGTTCTCAGTAAGTCAGCCTATGCGAAAATGGGGCCGGTGGAGGTGGCGAGCGTTAAAGTGGCAGCAGTTAAACCGGTATGAGATGACAGGATATTGTAGCCACAAATTTACCACGGATTGGTTGCGTCCATCTCCCATTTCACAATATTTCTGACTGCAATCCGTCGACCTTCACAAAACAATCGTACCTCTTTGCTGTCGGGGCGCATCGGATAAACTCGCTGGACAATGCACACCTCAGCGTTGACAAAAATTTCAATTACCGATCTGTCAACGAAAATATCCAATTCAAGCACTCGGTCGTCTCCGAGTGTGAAGGGCACGGTTTGCTTGAACTCTCCAGATTTCAGCACCTCACGTCCACACCGGTATGAAAGCGTTTTGTCGGTACTCGCATTTTCAAAATCGACAATAAAGGCTTGCTGGCCCGTATCGTAACGAATCACCGTCTCTTCCTCAAGATCTGGCGAACAGAACAGTTTTAACCCAAATCGCTGCGCGGAATGTGGCTCTATTGTCAGTTTCAACTCCATACAATCGGAAGCAATCCCGTCAAGGGTGATCTCCTGCCCCGCTTCTAAAAACAGATTTCCGACTTGAAATGGATTGTATCTCAAGGATTGTAATTCTAAAGCCGGTTCGATATTCAGACAGTTATCCGGTGTTGGTTTTAGGTGCCACGGCAGCGTCATAATGCTCTGCCAGCCATATGTGTCTGCGTCGCGGGCATCGCCGATCCATCCCCAAAAAAGGCGTCTGCCCTTATCGTCGATGAGGGTTTCGGGACCGGAGAGTATACTGCCGCGATGGCTCAATTGTCCGTTAATTTCGGGATAAAAGGTTTCATTTTCGTAGTGTCCGATGTAATACTGGCATTTGTTAAAGGGATGATGGGTGTGCATCAGCAGCATCCATTTCTCCCCAAATCGGAAGAAGTCAGAGCAGGCGCAATCTTCAACCGCTGCTGTCCATCTGCGCGAAGATTTATAGAAGGGACCGACGTAATTCCACTCCTTGAGGTCTTTCGACTTAAACAGGCTGGTCGAATCACCTTCGTAGCCGGGACGATGGTTTTTATTGCCGATTAAGGCGTAGTAGGTATCACCCTCTTTCCAGCCGCTCGGATCGAAAATCACGCATTCGGGAAATTCGTCCGTATCAATTGGAATCACCGGATTTTCTGCTAAGGGTGTCCAGTGTGAGAGATCGGCATCGTGGCATTGATAAATGCAGATTCCTCTTCTGGGCATGTTGGTGATAATCGTCGGAATTTCCATCCCGTCCATGATGTCGCCGCTATTGAAATAATCGCCTTTCTTCCCTTCGAGTGGCTCGTCGAGGTACGCAGTGTGATACGTCCAATGCAACAGATCCCGACTCGAAATGTGTTGCCAACTCGAAAAGTCCCTCTCATCGGGACCGTTTCTGATCTTTTGTAGGTAGCCGAGATGGTATCTACCGTTGAAGAAGACTGCACCATTGATGTCATTCCAACGCCCGTGTGGTGGTAAAAAGTGGTACTTCGGTCGCAATTTATCGGCGACCATCTTTTCTCTGACTTGATACGACTCCATTAAAAAATCATCATACCTACGCATGGTTTGCCTTTCTTTGCACGGGTTTCCGAGTATCTACAATCCTTCGTATTGATTATTTTATAGAGACGAGAATACATTGTCTGTTAGAAGAAGTCAAGGAAAAAGAAGAAACAGATGAGATAGGGCTATTCAGTTTTCCGAAATTTTAGATTTTCGGTCCCTGCGAATCTGCTGTAGGAGGGGAGAAACACCCTATCAAAAACACCCCGGTTCCCGACTTTTCCGATAAATTGGACAAAAACCTTAAAACTAAATGGTCCTGACAGATGAGAGGTTTTGCTTGATGTTTTGAGGAAGGTTTGATATAATTGTTAGTGATTGTACGAGGCTCGATCAAGAGCGTTTTCTGCCCATACCTGCCATTCCGTTAGTTGTTTAAAACTCTTTCTACGAATTCAAATTACCTATTGAGAGAAGAAAAAATGAAACGATTTTCAAGAAGTATCTGGATCATCGTATGCCTTTATGCCACCATTGCATTTGCCCAATGGCCACAATGGCGCGGACAAAACCGAGACGGCATTCTGACACAATTCTCTGCACCATCGGTTTGGCCGAAACGACTGAAAAAACTCTGGCATGTAGAGTTGGGAAGTGGGGATGCCTCGCCTATTGTCAACGGAGGGCGGATTTATACGCACACACGGCAAGGCGAAAATGAAGTTGTTACTGCACTTGACTTTGAAACGGGTCAGGTGCTTTGGCGGGATTCCTATGGACCGGTGCCATATATGTGGCCTTGGCATGGGGCGGAATCGCGGGGTCAAGGACCATTTTCCACGCCAATACTTCACGATGGGGTTGTCTATACCTTGGGAGTCACACAAGCCCTCTCCGCATTTGATGCCGAAACGGGTCAGGTGCTTTGGCGAAAAGATTTCAAAAAACACCTCGGCTTCGGGAGTTCAACATCGCCAATTGTGGAGTCAGGTTACTGCATCGTCCATGTAGGTGAACCGAAGAACGGCGCCTTGACGGCGTTTGACGCACGTACAGGTGATGTCGCATGGCAGTGGACTGAAGATGGTCCATCCTACGCGTCCCCAATCTGCGTTGAATTTGAGGGAACAAAACAACTCATTGTACTCACTCGGAAATACTGCATCGGCATCTCACCGACTACTGGCAAACTTTTTTGGAAAACGCCCTTTGAACAGGTGTGGGACGAGACTATCCCTACCCCGGTTCGTTACAAAGATACTCTTGTTCTTTCGGCTGCAGAAACAGGGACGCATGCAGTCCGTGTCCGCAAGGATGGTGATGAATGGGCAGCCGAACTGGTTTGGCAGAATCCGAAAATTCACATGTACACTGCATCGTTTGTCTTGAATGGTGACTTGTTGTATGGATTTTCTATGCAGCGTAAGGGGCAATTCTTCTGCCTTGACCCGCGGACCGGAAAGGTCCTTTGGACAAGCGAAGGGCGGCAGGGTGAATCTGCGTCGATTGTCAGTGCAGGTGAGGTGTTGTTCTGTTTAACAGGCGATGCGGAACTGATTCTCATTAAGCCGAATGCACAAGCGTTTGAACCGATTGCTCGGTATTCAATTGCGGATAGAACGACTTGGGCGCATCCCGTCATTTTGGATAAGTACATCCTCATCAAGAACGCTTCACATCTCGCGCTCTGGAGTTTGGAAGGACTGGATATGGCTGATGCCGAGCCGGAAGAGATCACGACTGTTACACCATCGGGACAACCGAGCGCAACGAGGCTTGAAACCATCATTTGGGACAAAGATGGTGCAGAGATGGTGCTTATTCCTGCGGGTGAGTTTCAGATGGGCAGCAATGCCGGTGATATGGATGAAAAGCCAGTGCACACCATTCACCTTGATGCCTTCTATATTGATAAATACGAAGTAACGGTCGCCCGATACAAACAGTTCATTTCAGCTACCGGACACCCAGAACCGACAAAATTCTGGAATGATCCACAATATAATCAACCGAACCACCCTGTTGTCGGAGTGACGTGGTATGACGCGATGGCGTATGCAGAATGGGCAGGTAAACGGCTGCCTACTGAAGCAGAATGGGAGAAAGCCGCACGTGGTGGTTTGGTTGCGAAGAAATATCCATGGGGTAACACCGCACCGGAAGATGACGAACAGCACCGCGCAAACTACGATTTTCTGGGAAGCGACGGTGGAAAGACAACGTTTCCTGTCGGGAGTTTTCCGCCCAATAGTTACGGACTTTACGATATGGCAGGCAACGCTTGGGAGTGGTGTCTTGATGAGTATCAGCAAAATTTCTACGCTGCCAGTCCACGAGAGAATCCGTTAGCGGGTGAGCCATTGTCGGATTATAAAGCTATAACATCGGAGCGTGTGATACGCGGAGGGAGTTGGGAAAACTATGATAATCTTATCCGGGTCAATAACCGTAATAGGGGGCATCCGACACGGACTTATTATCCAGGATTTCGGTGTGTTGTGCAACGTTCTCATTGATAGGAATTACGCGGGTCCCAGATGGGAATTCATCATTCAAGTCTTCTGTCAATCCAGTAGGATGCGATAGCCGGTTTGAACCCCGGTTATCATCCCAACGATCGACCAGAGTCCAGCGCAAGTCATCTCACCGAGGATCAATCCAAGAAACAGCGGGCGCGCCTCTCTATATGCTCTGAGTCCTCCGTATTTCACAACGCCGTATTTCAGAAAATAACCGAGCATGATAGAGAACCATAGCTTGAACGATGCCCATGAGCTTAGCATCGTGTATCCGATCGGATGAATCGGCCACCAGACGAAAACTTTTCGCATCCACATCAACCCAATTGTAAACGCACCGCCGAAAAGTGTAAAACCGGTATTCGTCCAATCTGTTCCTATTGAAGGACTGGTAAGGACAGCACTCAACCAGCGCACGCCGCCGCTACCGCCCGTGTGCACGTGTAAGGCACCGTGTTGGTAACTGACTTTCAGCACAGAATAATATGAAACAAGCAGCCCGAGCACCATCGCCACTCCCATCGCCATGAGGAGTTTGCGCCGGTTGGCTCTAACCGTATCCGCTGCCTTCAACCCGTTCATCACATTTGGCATCATAAATTCTCTCAGGTGTGAGGTTAAGCCGGTGGGTTGCATGAACAGCCACGTTGTCGTTGAGGGGGTCATACGTGCCGTTCCAAGTGTTGTGAGGAAGAAGCTTTGCGGTGAAAATGAGGGATTGATAAAAGGGATCCCGCCGTTGATAATCTGCCATGTCAAGGCAACAAACACACCTACCGAGAAGATCACAAAGATCACCGCAAATCCGAGCGACATTCCCATCAGGACACTCAAGTATATCAAGAGGAGCAAGCCCCCAATCAGCCCGATGACTGTCAGACCCGGAGGTATCGGCTCATTCTGGACATCAGATTGAGGAGATCCGCGTCCAAAACCACTTAAGAATAGCTGCTTGATATGCCGCCTTGCCTTGAAGAGAGCAAATCCGCCAAGCGTCAGACACGCACCTGCTTCCTGCGCAGCACTGAACGAATACGCTGTCCATTTTACACCCGGACCCTTCGTTATGAGAAAACCGAGCATACCGCCGATGAGACATTGTAGCTTGAAAAACAGAAAGAAAAACCAGAGACTGAATGCGACTTCAAGTGTGAGCAGATAACTGAATCCGACCATCGACATCAGCACGACAATCTGAAAGGGTCTTAAGGCGTTGAGCGGTCTGCCGACGAGAAACGGATCAAGCCAAATTCGGATGGGGATGTGTGGAAGGGTAGGGAAATACGCCTGTAGCCCGTTCAGGGTGTGGATGAACGCCGGTATCGCGAATCCGAGCCACATCTTTCTGCTTTTGAAGAATGAATTGACAATGCCTGAACGATGGACGGAAATTTCCACAGGCAGTTGAACGAGTGGAAACGTGCATTTCTCATATTCGATCCACTGTTTTCGGAGGATCACCGCGAGGCACACCATAACGAAATAGGCAGTTAAAACATACAACGCCCACACGGAAAGCGGTTTCAGCCACGCGCCCCAAGGGATTCTCTCGCCGACAGATAAGCCTTCATAGAAGGAGACAATCGCGCTCTCATCTTGCACGACACGCCACTCGGGGATATATTGAAAGAAAAGGGATCGCCACTCGTTCTCTGGTGTGGCGAAATAGTTGTAAGCCGCGAAAGTCGATAGTGCGTCTCTCATCATTCCCGATGACGGGATACCCGCGACGGCAATCATGATACACCAGATAATAACGAGTTCTTGCGCGGAGAGCGCGAGTTTCGGATGTAAGCATCTTAGGATAGCATTAACAACCAGAGCCAAGACGGTCAGGACAAAAAATGGGGCAAGCGGAAAGTGACCACCTGCCAGAAAGGTGTTACGAATAACAAAATCGTTATAGGGCGCAATCAAGCATTCTAAGATAGCTAAGACGATGCCGATACCCAACGCCCTATTTGACATTTTTAATTATTCCTTGCGGTTCGGTCAAGTCGGTTTGATGAATGAAGTGCCTCTCCGTAGACCCGCCTTCGTCGTTGTTGCAGGCTACAAATTTGGTTTATAGTAAAACCCACAATTATAGTAGAGCTCATAACGAAATTAGGTTTCCTAAAATGGCATCATTTGCCAAAATTATCTTTCCATTCATCTAATTTTCCCTCTTTTGTGTTGGAAAATTTTATGCGATCATTCGGCTGTAAGACCTGCTCAAAAATCCCACAGCATCCATCAATAACGCAATTTCCCCAGATTATAGCACACGTCAGTTAAAATGTGGATTTTTGTTTTATGTGTGGGCAACCACAAGGGGTAAGGTTAGAAATCTCGCCAGCAGGGAATGTAAGCGTCGGGAATCGGAGTGTTTTGCTTGGGCATTTCTGCGTATTCTTACGGATTTCCCACTCCTACAGAAGAACTGAATACCCCTATCCGGCACTTTCTTCGGCTTGCTAAAAGGAAAGAGTCGTGGTAACATAACGATATGTTTACGATGCAGCTGAAACATCTCAGTCAATCAGAACTCGCAAGGAAGATAGCTCTTTGGGCACTATCCATCGGACTCCTATTCTTTGGGTTTTTCTCTAATGTATGGCATGTCGCTGAACAGCAGTGGTTTGACACGCATCAGCGAGACACCGAAAGCCTGATTATAGGTAGGATGGTCAAATCTCGCCAAGATGGTATCTTCTCGGTAGGTGGATTGACGGGGGCAGGAGTTACAACGAATATTCAGCAGGACTGGATATCTGCAAACCAGATTGACAACCAATATGCAGCCTATCTCAACAAAGGCTCCTTTGATAAATTCTCGCCCTACATGTCACAACCCGGCGGACAAGGAATGATTTTCAGTCGACTCGATAGACGCATTCCGCTATCGCCTCAAATTAAGTTGTGGTCATTCTATGTGCTAACGGCTCTACTCTCGGCAACCGCATTGACCGCAATTATCGGTTGGTTCTATGAGGAATTTGGCGGATGGGTCGCTATTTTCGTCTTATGTTCAGCTGTGCTCTCACAATGGTTGACAGTCTTTGGTAAGAATCTTTGGTGGAGTCTATGGGCATTCTACCTGCCGATGATTGTCGTCTTGTACCTCCTTAAACGCCACAGGGTCCCATCGAACCGTCAGTTTATCAGGTTCGGTATCCTAATCTGCATCTCAGTTCTCATTAAGTGTTTCATTAACGGCTTTGAGTATATTACGACTACTCTCGTAATGATGGTGACACCGTGTATCTATTATGCTGTCCTTGACAACTGGAATAGGCACCAATACGTGAAGTGGACGCTTGCAGCCGTGTGCGGATCGGGCGTAGCAATCCTTTTGAGTCTTCTGCTTTTATGCTTCCAAATCGGTGCTGCGAAGGACGGATTTATGGACGGCGTTGCCCATGTGTTCTATTCCTTCGGGAAGCGAACGCATGGAGAGACAGCAGGTTTTCCAGAGGTGTATGCTGCCAGTCTTGAAGCCGGGACGATAGGGGTGGTCATTACTTACGTGAACGGTATTTTCTTTGACCTCAATAACTATCTATCCAACGCGAACACTTTCGTCTCTGACTTCCTATTGAAAATCCGTTATGCATACCTAATCGTGCTTTTTATGGTGATGTCTGGGCTGCTATTTTGGCAGAGTAAAAGGGCGATGGCAGAGCAACGACAACACTATATCGCATTAATCTGGACGACGTGGTTTTCAATTCTGGCACCTTTATCGTGGTATGTCATCTTCAAGGCACACTCATACATTCATACGCACATGAGTTTTCTTCTGTGGCAGATGCCCTTTACTTTCTTCGGCTTCGCCGTGTTCGGATGTGCCGTCATCGCGTGGAAGAAAGGTTTTTAATCTATCAGGTTTTCGCGTAGGATATAACCGTAAGCCTGCAACAACGGCGCAGGCGATTCTTGAGAAGGGGACTTCAAATATGAAACCCACGAGGTTCTCCCGCAAGGAAAGTTTAAAAAAATTGGATCGGTGGATTGGCAGAGACCGCTTGAGCCTCAACGAAATAAATGATAATCGCTTTTTGAAAGCGGCGAGTCTCTTCGCAGATACAGCTGTCCAGTATGGGAGAGATAGATACAGTGGCAAAGATATGCCGCTTTTTGCGGATTGCCTCCATACCGATCATTTGAAGGCACCCAGATCTATGACGTCTCACCGCACAGGCACCGAGCCGAAACCGGCGGTCTGGAGTTTCTTTCAAAATCAGCAGAACCTGATGCGGTTACTATCTTCTTTAAGCCAGTTCACTGGGGATGGTAAATATGTTCATGCCGCGGGAGAAGCCGCCGAATACATGTTCAATCACTACTGGTATCCAGAAAGTGGCGTTCTGCATTGGGGCGGACACGGCTATGTGGACTTGGTAACCGGGGATAGATACGGTATGAAGGGTGTTGTCCACGAAATAGAGGATGTATACCCCTACTGGGAACTACTGAGAGCAGTAGAGGCAGACCGCGGCGAGATGCTGATGAAAGGGATTTGGGAAGCAAATATCAAAGATTGGGGCGCTCTACACTACAACCGACACGGTGATTTCAAAAAGCAGGTCGATCACACCAATACCTGGAACAGACCCTGGGATGGATACAAAACCCCCGAAATCAGTGAGGATCTCTCGTTTATCAGTGTGGCACTGGATCTGGCTTACGCTGCTTACAGTTTGGGGTATCAAAAGCAGGAGGAGGCACCGCGAATTTGGGGGGAACGTCTCTTAAATCTGATTATAAAGCAACGTGACCCAGAGACCGGTATCTTGCCCAATCTGGTTCATCCACAAATCTCTAAACGCGGGCTTAACGTATTCGGTAGACGGTATCCGCAGGCGACCGAACCGAGAGTCTATGTCGGCAATCAGTTAAACCACACCATTACCCAGATGATGGGTATGCTGACAATCGTAGAAAATGCCGAAAAGTACGGACGTATCGGCGAAATGGCGCACATCAAAGAAGCGGTCGAGCAACACATCATCGGTTTTTTAGACGCCTCCTACGATCAAGAAAGCAATACGCTGAAAAGTATCATTATTGACGGGACAGATCTCACAGGTTTTCGGATAAAGGGACCCTTCAGGGGAAAAAAACTTTACTTTGGCGCGAAAGAAGGCGGTGCATTTCTGCCACAAAACATCACGCCGCTCTTTACGTCCGTGTGTGCCCGTGGATATCGGGTTTCTGGGGGCAGAAGGGAGTTCAGAGACTACTTACGCACGCTATTTAAAGCCTTTGGGATTGGCGACATCGGTGTTGACAAAAACCGCGAACCACTGTTCAATTTTGATACAACTGCTCTGGAACCCGCTTATATCTTCGCACTGGTTGATTTGTATCGGGTAGAACCGAAGGCAGAATTTCTGGCGATGGCGGAGCGAATCGGGGACAACTTACTTCAAGGTAGACAGCACCCAGATAGCGGACTTTTTACGCTCGAAGATGACTTTATACTTCACAGCAAGGTCATGGATAAGCCGGAGCTACAGGAGGGACATGAGGGGAAAAGCGTGGCTGAACTCCTGCAGGATACCCATAGAACCGCAAATCTTGATGCAATGGAACCGCTGGCGTTGCTCAGCATCTACGCCGCGCAAACCGAACGCTACGACATCATCCCCGGATGGACAGCGGGGGGTCTCTACCTCAAGGTAAGCAGTGTCGGGCATATTGTTAGCAAAGAAATGCAGCTATGGTTTGATAAGCCAGCCCTCAAGCAATTTTACAAGGACAACAATATCAACTGCACTTGGTCCATTGATGAAGACTGAACCAAACAGGTCATTAAATTCCACACATTCCCTTAGAACATCCAGCACGGCAGCAAAAAACTTGTAGGGCAAGCACCACGCCTGAACCCTACAAGTTTTAATAAGCATTGCATCCCGAGCGAAATTTATTTTCACTGTGAATAATCGTTCCGTTTCGCTGGCTCATCCGTGAAGTATTCGACGAACTCCCATTCAAAACCATCCGCATCAATGAAATAGATCCGTTTTCGATGGGGATGTGGTTCGACTTTATAACCTTCCTTATATCCGGCAGCGAGCATACGTTCCCTGATACCTTCAGCGTCATCAACAGCAAAACCGAGATGGTTCACATAGGTGCCTTTCCGGTCACCTGTGAACGGATGCTTGCGGTCTGACAACGCAATATAAAAATCGTCAGTCCCAAGATGACACCATTTCGTTCCGTTCGCATTATCACCACCACCCCTGACTCGAAATTCTGGGAAGGCGGTTGTTAGGAAATCGATCGCTTTTTCAAGATCATTCACGGTCATGTTGGCGTGTTCAAGATAACGGCTCATTTTTAAATCCTCCTGAAATTTAGAGATAAACCTTATCGTCTAATCCAAATCGGGTTAGTTCTCTTTTTTCTTTACAATAGGTTTGCAAGTTTGATGCCAAACCTTCAGGTTCCTATACAATTGAGATAGTTCAACGTTTTGCAGGGTAAAATAAAATTTTAGATTTTTCCGATGTATTTCAAATCTGAAACAAAATCTGAATTAATTGCTTAGAGATCATAGAAATAGGACTAACGCAACGGGCAATGAATTGCGCTACTACGAACTGAGTTTGTGAACAGTCGTTCTATGAATAAAGTCCATCACCACCGCTGGCGAGGATTGTATCCTCGCCTTCCTGGAATGTCCAAGTAATTGTGAATTTTACTATAATTGCTTCAGAATTTCACAAATGAAACGTTTTTCATTTATGAAACAAAATTCTTGACATCCGATTCACCGTGTGATAATCTGTAACCTATAGGTAACAAACCCTGTTCACGCGTGGAGGGAAGTAGTGAAGTGGATTAACATTGCTAAAACATCTGAAATTGAACCGGGACAGAATATCCTCGTCAAATGGGACGGCGAAAACATTGCAATCTTCAATACAGGCACAGAATTTTACGCGATCAATAATACCTGCCCGCATCAGGGGGGACCCCTCAACGAGGGAACACTGGCGGGTGAAGTCGTTACCTGCCCATGGCACGGTTGGCAATACAATCTGAAAAGTGGATGTCCGATTACCACGCCAAACCTCCGAACCTATCCACTTCGGCTTGATAGAGATACACTTCAGATCGCAATCTCCCCTGAAGTATCAGCAAACAACAGGCTCGAAGGGACTGTTTTTAACCAAACCATTGAAACCGATCAGGTCTATGAAATCCTTGAGCAGATTCAGCTTGGAAAGACACTCGATGAAGTCTTTGAGAATATCCACGAGGGACTTCAGAATGTGGTCCCACATAACCGATTAGGGATCGCACTCATTGACGAATCCTCCGGTAATTTAGTGCAGTGCAAAACGAAATCCAACAGAAAAATCTTGCTGGACAACGGGTTTTCAGCAAAGATCAAGGGGTCAAGCCTTGAGCCTATCCTCAATTCAGGGGAAGCACGGATTATTGACGATTTTCAGGAAATTCTCGCAAGAAGACCGACGGACTGGACAAGACTGATGGTCCAAGAAGGGATGCGCTCAAATCTGACACTTCCACTTAAAGTGCAGGGCAAACCCATTGGGGTTGTCTTTTTCACCAGCGAAAAACCCCGGGCATTCTCCGAGGCGCATATTGGACGACTGAAACCGATTGCCGGACAACTCTCAATTCTCATTGAAAAAGGGAATTGGATAGACAAACTCGCCGAAAACAACAGACGATACCGCACACTTTTTGAGATGTCTAACGACGCAATTTTCATTTGTCCATCACTCACAGAAACGTTTGTTACTGTAAACGAAAATTTCTGTGCATGGCTTGGTTACACACACCAAGAACTCGTCAATCTGTCCCTGCGTGATCTAACGCCCCCTGATGAATTTCAAAAAGCCAGCGAAACGCTCGAAGGCCTCGACCAACAGAATCCTATTACTTTCCAAACTGAACTATCCCGTAAAAACAGAAGCCGCTTACCATTGGAAATTCGAGCGATCCGGATTGTGCATGACGAACGGGAATTTGTCCAGGGGTTCGCGCGCGATCTTTCGGAGGTAAAGGCACTCAGTGCCCAACTGAAGGAGCACCATTCGTTTGGGAATCTCATTGGGAAAAATCGGAAAATGCAGGAGATTTTCGAGTTAATTCGACTCGTCGCGCCCATGAAAACGACCGTCCTGATTCAAGGTGAAAGCGGGACCGGCAAAGAACCGATCGCTCACGCAATCCACGACAATAGCGAGAGGACGAAAAAACCCTTCATCCGCGTCAATTGCGCTGGCTTGGTCGATAATTTGTTGGAGAGTGAACTCTTTGGACATGTCAAAGGTGCGTTTACGGATGCCATCGCAACGCGCGAAGGACGGTTCGCAGCCGCGGACCGCGGTACCCTTTTTCTTGATGAAATCGGTGAGTTAAGTCTCGGAACACAAGCAAAGTTGCTCCGCGTCTTGCAAGAGGGCGAATATGAAATGGTCGGTTCAACCGAAACAAGGAAAGTAGATGTTCGTGTCATTGCAGCAACAAATCGAATCCTGAAAACAGAAATTGATGCTGGACGTTTTCGCGAGGATTTATACTACAGGCTCAATGTCGTCCCGATTACACCGCCGCCACTCCGTGAAAGACGAGATGACATTCCACGCCTCATTGAACACTTTATCGAAAAATTCAATCAACAGACCCAAAAATCTATTCATCGCGCCTCACCCGATACCCTTGAAATCTTAGTGGATTATACTTACCCCGGCAATGTGCGAGAGTTGGAGAACATTATAGAGCATGCATTCGTTAAATGTCAGGGTGGCAGCATCGAAAAGCAACATCTACCGCCCGATCTTATTTCGTCGCGGGATGATATTGTTACGCAGGCACTCAGGGAAAGCAATCCGCTTGCTGCCTTGGAACGTGAACTCGTTCAACGGGTTTTGGAGGAGTCTGATGGAAAGCCGCAACTCGCTGCACAACGTTTGGGAATCAGTCGGACAACCCTATGGCGCAAACTCAAGGCAGTATAGTTGTGGTATCGGGGCAATCGCTTTGTGGATACCTTAGAAGAAATCTGGACGCTTGAAATCCAACGCCGACACGTTTTTCATTGACAACTTCGTTGGGATTAACATATCATATCGGATAAGCGTTGATTCGTTGCTACTGTTTGAAAGGAGTACCGAAAATGGCGAAAGCCCTCTCCCTCGTTGCCTATGATGACTTGGAAAGCCAAGTTGAAGCCTTGGAAAGGGATGGATATGTCTATTTTCCCAACGTGCTTGATGCCGATGAAATTGCTGAATTGCGTGCAACCATGGATCAATTAGAGGCAATCCCAGTGTCTCATGATCGGGACGAAACCCCTCAAAATGGCGACGCATTCCTCCATAAACTCATCAGCAACTCGTTTAATCGAGACCCGTTGTATCTCCAATTCCTTGACAGACCTCCCGTTTTTGAAGTTGCCGAGGCGACGCACGGCGAGGATTTTCATTGCATCGGTATGCATTCGTGGCTGACAGGACCGGGACGTCCGGATCAGGGACTACATTCGGATTGGCTGCCAATCTCTCTACCCGCAGACGTTCGTTCCGATCCCCGCGTCAAAATCCCCATTTTCATCACTACCGCCCATTACTATCTCAATGATATGTATGAGGAATTAGGACCAACAAAGTTTGTTCCGGGCAGTCATTTTTCTGGGTGCTCTCCAAACGGCGCAACCGAGTGGAATAACCGCGGAGAAGAGAGTATCTTATGCAATGCTGGGGACGTGGTGCTTTTCCGTAGTGAAGTCTGGCATCGTGGCTCAGCCAATACGAGTGCCGAAACCCGTTACCTTATGCAGGTGCACTATGCCCAGCGGATGATCACACAGAAGTATCCGCCCTATCTGAATAAGTTCCAGTTTGACGAGTCGATTCTCGCCCAAGCAACCCCACGACAGAGGCGACTCATGGGGGACCATCGACCGAGTAACTATGATTGAGATTTTTACGGATTCTTTCTATCATATTTCAATTATCTGACCCACGTTAGATTAACAAACTTTAACAAAGGAGTTATCAATGAAAACACGTTTAATTTCTATTACTGTAAAGTCCACAGTTTTCCTATTGATTGGTATTTTTATTATATTGGTGGGTTGCGAAAGAACGCGCCAACAGGCAGGAGTTCTTTCAATCACACCCAGAAAACAAGCAAACGCCATGATTGCCTCATCGAGCGACAGTGGCGTAACTGGAGTAGCAGTCTACACACAAAACGGCGACCAAATCACGCTCACGGTTGAAATTCAGGGCGCAACCCCCGGTCTTCACGCCGTTCATATCCACGCAAACGGTGATTGCAGTTCACCCGACGGTACATCCGCCGGAGGTCACTGGAATCCCACGGGTGTTGCACACGGAAAATGGGGAGAAGGTGAGTTCCATCTTGGGGACATCGGCAATATCACCGTCGGAGAAGATGGAATGGGCAGTATTACATTGACGACGGATCTCTGGGAGATCGGCACCGGTTCCGACGTAGATATTGTCGGTCGAGGTATTATTGTCCATGCCGGTGCGGACGATTTCACTTCGCAGCCTTCGGGGGCTGCTGGTGCGCGTATCGGGTGCGGTGCCATTGTATTAGTAGAATAGGACTTACGCAAAATTCCTTTCTTTCCTCACAGGATCGGAAGATTGGAAGGATGGAAGCGTGGAAGGTGGACTTCCATCCTTCCTTTCATCCTTTCATCCCAATATTTGCTTTGTGCGTAAGTCCCGTTATTAAACTTTGAACAATTTTTAAAATCATCAAGGAGTACTGAAAATGGCAAAAGCCCTCTCACTGATTGCCTACAACGACTTAGAAAGCCGAGTGGAAGCACTGGAAAGGGATGGTTATGTCTATTTCCCTAACGTGCTTAATGCTGAGGAAGTCGCCAAATTGCGAGCCATGGTGGATCGATTAGAGACGATCCCAGAGTGTTTGGATCGGCACCAAACACCTCAAAATGGTGGAAAATTCCTCAACAAAATCATCAATAACTCGTTTAATCGAGACCCGTTGTATCTCCAATTCCTTGACAAATCACCCATTATTGAAGTTGCCGAGGCAACGCACGGCGAGGATTGTCATTGCATCGGCATGCAATCGTGGGTGACGGGACCGGGACGTCCGGATCAGGGGTTACACACAGATTGGTTGCCAATCAGCCTACCTGCAGACATTCGTTCCGATCCGCGCGTCAAAGTCCCAATCTTTATCACTACTGCCCATTATTATCTCAACGATATGTATGAGGAATTAGGACCGACGAAGTTTGTTCCGGGCAGCCATTTTTCTGGGTGTTCTCCAAACGGACAAACCGAATGGAATAACCGGGGTGAAGAGAGCATCTTATGCAATGCTGGGGACGTGGTGCTTTTCCGCAGTGAAGTCTGGCATCGTGGTTCAGCCAACACGAGTGACGAAACCCGCTATCTTTTGCAGGTGCACTATGCCCAGCGGATGATTACACAGAAGTACCCACCCTATCTAAATAAATTTCAGTTTGATGCCTCGATCCTCGCCCAAGCGAACCCTCAGCAGAAACGACTCATGGGCGATCATCGACCCAGTAACTACGATTAAAGGCACGTATTTCCGATCCACTTAAGATGCCATGAATACACAAGTTACGAACGATCAGATCGAATTTTACCGCGAAAATGGATTCCTGATTATTGACAATTTCCTGAACGGTTCCGAGTTGTTATTGTGGCAGGATACCGTGGACGAGGCTGTTGCGCAGCATGTGAGCCGTTCTGATGCCTATCACAACCAAAGCGGAGAAGACAGCTACTACAAGAATGTCTTCGTTCAATGCGTCAATTTGTGGAAGACGAGCGAGAAGATTAAACAGTTAATTCTCAACCCTGAGTTGGGTAGTCTGGCGGCAGACCTCGCCGGTACTTCGGGTGTGCGATTGTATCACGACCACGCCATGGTTAAGCAACCGTGGGCAAATCCGACGAACTTCCATGTCGATAATCCGTATGACCCGTTCTATTCACATCAGGCAATCATGTTCTGGATAGCTCTTGATGATGCAACGCTTCAAAACGGCTGTTTGTATTTTCTGCCCGGTACACATAAGACGAGCGGCTTTGAGGTTGGTGGGAGCCTCGGACAGGTTGGTATCGGTGAGCTGTTCCGAGAGTATCCAGAGTGGGCGGAGATTGAACCCTACGCCGCTGAGATGAAAGCGGGAGCCGGCGTGTTCATCAGTGGGATGG
This sequence comes from Candidatus Poribacteria bacterium, assembly GCA_021295715.1. Taxonomy (NCBI): domain Bacteria; phylum Candidatus Poribacteria; species Candidatus Poribacteria bacterium. The sequence goes on from JAGWBV010000003.1 coordinate 124,590, forward strand.
TCGCGCATGCGGCGGGACCGAATATGACAACACACCCGCGCCGTGCGTTCGCCATGCTCTTTATGCCGGAGGATGCCACGTTCAATGGGAAGAAAAGCGCGTTGCCCGATGAAGTATTTGCGAAGTTAGAGGTCGGCGATGTGTTGGCGGACGATGCACATCTGCCACTGATTTTCTCGTATCAAGAGGGTAGTACATTGCCAAATCAGTCTTAAATCGAAAACCGAATATCGGGAGTTTTCTCATGTGGCGTGTAGATGTGAATGGAAAAATTATCGTGTTGATTCTATCGATGATATTATTTCTTACCGCTTGTGGTAGCGATGTCGATTATCTTGGCGACTCCTATCCGTCTACCGTCCATGTGGATGTTTACTTTTCAGAGAATGATGTAATCGAAGACTATCTGGTGATGGGACATGCGACTATAGAGGGAGATGAAGCGGGGGAGTTACAAGAAAAGCTAATAGAGAAGGCGCGAGAGAGTGGAGCTGATGGAATCGTATTTGAAGAATTTGATCGCGTGAAGTCCGGAGAAGTAACCATAGACAATAACGTGGGTACCGAGCAGACAATAACCACAAAAGTGTTACAGGTTAAATCGATTTTTATCAAGTATAAAAAGAATCTGTAATGCCGCACACGAAACCGCCCCTATCCCCATCAAGACCGTCCTCATCCGTCGGCTGGCGGTCCATAGCAATTGGACTTCTTCTCATCCCGATCAATTGTTATTGGATTACTTATATTGAACTGGTACAATACTCCGCGCAGCCCACAATCGTCTCGCTGATTTTCACGGTTGTTTTCAACGTGCTTGTGTTGATCGGATTCAACCAAATACTCAAGCGATTCCTGCCCCAGTTCGCGCTATCTCAAGGTGAACTCCTTGTCATCTATGTCATGTTATCCGTAGCGTCTGCCACTGCGGGACACAGCATGATGGAGATTTTGGTTTCCACGTTAGGGCACGCTTTCTGGTTCGCAACGCCGGAGAACGATTGGAAAGACCTGTTTTGGCGGTATATTCCGAGTTGGCTTGCCGTGTCGGACAAGGGCGTTCTTTCAGGCTATTACGAGGGAGATTCTACGCTCTACACAACGCGGCATCTGTTGGGTTGGCTAACGCCTGTGATGAATTGGTTCGCCTTTCTCTTTGTGATGCTGTTTGTTATGGTTTGTATCACTGTCATCGTTCGGAAACCGTGGACGGAAGATGAGAAACTGGCGTATCCGATTATCCAACTTCCGGCTCGGATGACGAGCGACGGTTTCTTCACAAATCGGTTGATGTGGATCGGTTTCGGGCTTGTGGCGGCTTTCGATGTCGTTAACGGTCTCCACCACGTCTTTCCTGCGATACCCTCTGTGTACGAGAAAGCATACCGTTTCAGATTCACAGAGAAACCCTTCTCCGCAATGGGGTGGCTGAGATTGGGTATCTACCCTTTTGTTTTAGGCATTGGGTTTCTAATTCCGTTGGATCTGTTATTTTCGAGTTGGTTTTTCTTTTGGGTGTGGAAGGGGCAACAGGTCGTTGGAAGCATTATGGGTTTAGAAGGGACGGGTTATCCTTACGTCAACTATCAGGGATTTGGTGCCTATATGGGCATCTTTCTGATTGCCTTATGGAGGGGCAGAAAATACCTTCAGAATTTGCTGGCAGCGAAAGTTCGTCCCACATCCACGCGAGATGAACCGATGTCACCCCGGACGGTGCTTCTCGCACTTATTGCTGGCATTGCGTTTCTGACCTTTTTTTGTTTGAGAGCGGGTATGTCCCTCTGGACGATTCTTGTCTTCTTTGGACTCTATTTTGCCTTCTCCACGGCGGTTTCTCGGATGCGAGCCGAGCTCGGATCGCCAATGCACGACTTGCATTATACGGGACCCGAACGAGTCATGGTTGCGGCTGTAGGCACTCGTAGGTTAGGACCGAATAATCTTTCGATGTTCTCTTTTTTTTGGTTTTTTACGCGCACTTTCGATTCGCATCCGATGCCCCATCAACTTGAAGGCTTCAAACTCGGCTATTTGCGATCCTGATCGCACTGTTCGTTGGTATCCTCTCGCAATTTTGGGCACTTATATCCGTTCCTTATCGACTCGGTGCTTTACACGAGATGTCTCGCGTCCCGATTATATACGGATCTGAACCGTGGATGCAACTGCAGAAGTGGTTAGCACATCCGCTTGATCCAGACTATTGGGCGTTAGGATTTACCGGAATTGGTTTGTTGTTCGCGCTTTTCCTTATGCTGATGCGGATGAAATTTTTCTGGTTTCCTTTTCATCCAGCAGCGTATGCCACCGTGTGTGGGAGCTGGGCAGTCAATTACATCTGGTTTAGCCTGGGCATCGTGTGGGTGTTGAAATTGGTTCTGCTGAAATACGGTGGGAGAAATGCCCATCGAAAGGCAATGCCATTTTTTTTGGGGTTGATATTGGGGCAATTTACCGTCGGGAGTCTGTGGACAATATTGGGGATGGTGTTTAATATACCGACTTATGGAATTTGGCCTTAATACACTAAACTGTCGACAACTATAGGACACAATTGTCGCCCCGCTGGGGCTTAGGGTTTGGCGGATGTCTGTATTTTTATAGACATTCCGCCGCGTCCAATCTTGGTGTAGCAGCGAGCTGTGCTTGCAATACTGTTAACTTCATAACGTCAAAAACGTTAGCACGTAACGGAGTGGAGTGCGGATTTAAGGAACGTATTCGATAGTTTAGACGCACTTAATTCCTCCGCAAGGGATATTAAAAACATGAAAATTCAAAAAATTCAGGCGTTTCCACTTGCATATCCAGAGCCACACTACAAAGGTATCGAGCGTTACATCACGCTTGCCCGCGTGGAGAGCGACGACGGTCTCGTGGGTTGGGGGGAGTGTATCTCGCAATTCCGAGAAGCGACACTCGCAACACAGATAATTATTGACCAGGGATTTGCACCAATGCTTACCGGTGAAGATGCCTTAGATGTGGAACGACACTGGCATAAAATGCTCGACCACATCTGGTGGTATGGTCCTGAAGGCATCGCTGCGTTCGCCGTCAGTGCTGTGGATATGGCGTTATGGGACTTAAAGGGCAAAGCCCTCGGTCTACCCGTCTGCCAACTCCTTGGGGGTCAACTTCACGACAAAATCGCTGCAATGGCATCATTCATCTTCGATATGGAAGACTTGGACTGGACACTGAACGAATTTCGGTGGTTGCGTGAGCAAAACTACCGTATCGTCAAAGGCGGATGGGGGATGCGACCCGAGGCGGTATTCGGTCTCGATCGCCAGCGTGATATTGAGATGATTCGTCGTGTGCGTGAGGTGATTGGGGATGAACTTGAGTTTGTGATTGATACACCTGGTCACCGGCGTATTTGGGATGTCCCGACAGCGATTCAACGTTTCCGGGACCTCGAACCCTATCGGCTCAAATGGATTGAGCAACCCCTGCCCCCCCAAAACTTTGAAGCATACGCCCAACTGCGGTCAGCGGTTATGACACCCATCGGGACAGGTGAGGATGAATGGGATGTCGAAAGTTACAAACGCCTTATCCAGTCGGGTGGCGTTGATATCGTACAAATCGATCCGGGGCGTTGCCATGGACTCACCGGTAGCCGACGTGTCATCAAACTCGTTGAGGCGGAGAATCTTCTGTTCAGTGCCCATTCATGGAGCAGTGCCTTAAACACCGCTGCGAGTCTGCACATGCTTGCGAGTTCACCGCATGCCGATTGCACGGATTTTAAGCCCCATGAATCCCCGATGCAGCATGAATTGGTCAGCGATCCGTGGGCCCAAGAGGACGGTTATGTCGCTATCCGAGACGTTCCGGGATTGGGGGTCACGGTGCGAGAAGATATTGTGGAAAAATATCTGTTTGGATAGCAAATAGCAATCGGCAGCTCGCAGGTTGAATTGAAACCCAACATCATACCAAAGTCCCTGAACTCACTATTGTAAGGGCAGCACTTGTGGCTGCTCTCTTAAAATCCGCGAAATCTGTAAAATCCGTATCAATCCGCGATTCAGACAATGAACTTCATTACACGGCTTTCACAACACCTTTGATGTAACTTCCGTCTCCACCCGCGTCTCCACCCGTTGCTTCCTTGAGGAGTGCCGGATAATCCTGCAGTGGGACGATGTGCGTTATGAGTGGTCTCAGGTCAATATGCCCACGCTCAAGAAGCCGGATCGCTGGTGGGAACGTGTCCCGAATCTTCGCACCCGGCGACGAACTCACCAAATTGAACGCACCGCCATGCCACTCGGAACCGTTGAATGTTACTTGCTCCCGAATACAACCGAAGAGATTGATATGCCCACCTCTACGAACAATCTTCGTGGCGAGATTTAACCCTGCCCCTTTGCCAGAACAGTCAAATACCACGTCAATCGGACGCGCTTTTAGCTCCGACACTAACTCGGAGGCAGGGATTTCCTGAGGATTATACGTGAGTTCAGCACCGAGCGATTTCGCCAGGTTCAGACGTTTCTCAACGAGATCAATGGCGATCAGGTCATTTGTGTAGAATCGGCTCATTGCCTGAACGAACATAAGTCCCATAAAACCACACCCGATAACTGCAACGTTGTCAGCGGGTCGCAAAGGGGCAGTGTCGAGCCCAGTTACAACGCATGAAACCGGCTCAACGAGCCAATACTCATCCGAAATATCCGATTCCGGAAGGACATATATGTTTTCAGCTGGACAGTTCTTGATACCATCGAATCCCAACGCTACACTCGCAACACGCATCCCCTCCTCAATATCCGGGACCCCGCTCCCAACTTTTGTGACATAACCAACGCCTTCATGCCCCGGAGGCGCGTAACCACCATCCCGAAAGGTCGCTAAGTCCCATGCACAGACCCCACAGGCGGCACTTTGAACCTGCACTTCATCCGCCTGCAGATTGGATACATTAACATCAATAATCTCGACCCCACCGTTTTCTCCATACCTGATCGTTTGCGTTTTCATCGGTTTAACACAACCCTCCTTACATTGGTCAACAGCGAACAATACCACGATTTTTCCAGATTATAGCATACATTCTGAATGCAACTGCCACTTTTGTGTGAGATGCACACTTCTCCTAAAGCACACTACCAGTTCGTATGCGATCCGTCGCGTCGGCGAAGGTGTGGCGGTTCCGAGAATTTGTAGGTCTGTGCCGTTACGAGTTCTTCATCAACTTCAACCCCTAAGCCAGGACCGTCTGGTACTGGTATGACTGCACCGTCAAGTTTGTGTTGCACGGGAAATAGGTCCTCATCATAGTGTCCAGATTTTTCTGTTGGAGAGACTCGGATTTCTAACCACGCGAAGTTCGGGACCGCGGCTGCCAGATGAACCGTCGCAGCCGTGCATATCGGTCCTAATGGGTTGTGTGGCATCAGGTCGATATAGTGTGCTTCAGCGTCAACCCACCGACGTTGCACACATCAAGTCGGGCAAAGTTCGTAATACCGCGTTCCAGGTACGGGAGAAACTGCCACTTACTGGAGAATTCCTCGCCAATCGCGAATGGGACATCGACCATCGTCCGCAGGGATTCATACGCTTCTGGTGTCTCATCTCGGATCGGCTCCTCCAAAAAGTCGAGCGTGCCAGAGGGCATACGTTGACAAAAAGATGCCGCTTCCGCGACGCTGAGCCGGTGATGATAGTCGATGCCAAGAACAGGTTCGGATCCGATGGCTTCTCGAAGTGCCGTCAACCATTCCGCGGCGAGGCTGATGGACTCGTGGGGTTCAAAGATGTTCTCCTCGCCCGGCTTCGCACGGTGCAAGACGTTTGTTCGGATGACGTTCCATCCGTTCTCAAGCAATAAATTCGCGTTCGCAATTAATTCCTCAACTGTGGATGCCCCCGTCGTTGCAAAGCATGGGACAGCGTCGCGTTGCTTTCCACCGAGCAATTGGTAGACCGGCACGTTCAACGCCTTCCCGACAATATCGTGCAGTGCGATGTCGATCGCTGAGATCGCGCCTGTCAATGCCCGACCACCCTCAAAATACTGGCTCCGGTACATCTCCTGCCACAACCCACCGATCCGCATCGGATTACGCCCGATGAGGAATTCGCGATAGTGTCTAACTGCACCCACGACAGCCAATTCTCGACTCGAAAGTCCAGACTCGCCCTCTCCACCTTGACAATGTGTTGATTTCTGTGTCCCACCCAAACAGGATACGGTTTGATATCGGTAATTTTCATAATGCCTCTCTCCTACGCAAACTTCGTGCTGGATTTCTAACCCTTATACCAAATTGCTTGGCATGTGTCAATTGGTTTTCGTGTTTTGTGGACATCAGCAATGGTTGAACCAAACGGACAGGTATGTTACAATTGCAGAAACAGAAGGGAGGCACTCAGATGACTAATAACCAGATTAAAATCGCGGCGTGTCAATTGCTCACCAGTGAAGATGTTTCTACCAATACTGCAAAAGTGCTCCAGCAGATTGAAACGTGTGCAGAGATGGAGATTCAGATTGCGGCATTCCCTGAAGGATGCCTGTTCGGCTACTGCTGTCGGACGGATTATTGGGAACGTATCTCGCCACAGGTTTTTAAAGAAGCTGAGGCGGAAATAGCGGAAGCGGCGCGTCGGCATGGAATCGCCGTTATTGTCGGCTCCGCGCATCACGATGGAGAGAATTGGCACAACGACCTTGCTATTTTCGATCCGCAAGGAACCCTCAAATACCGTTACGGCAAAACCTTTCTCGCAGGGGAACAGTGGTGTACCAACAATCGCGGTCCGCTACCGATTGTGGAACTCGCTGGTGTTACGTGCTGCTTCATCATCTGCCACGATGTTCGCTATCCAGAGTTAGTCAAATTGCCTGCAGCGATGGGCGCGCAACTCTGCATCTTCTGCTCGTGTGAAGCAGGGTTGCTATCGGAATATAAACTCTCCGCTTATCGCGCTATGCCGATCTCACGTGCGACAGAAAACGGTATCTATCTCCTGATGGCGAACACACCTGCAGATCCAGATGATTTGCGGGCAACGGGTGCCTCACACGGCAACTCTAAGATTGTGCATCCAGATGGTAATGTTATCATAGAGGCTGGGTTCTTCGGAGATGACATCGTTTCGGCAACGATAGACCTCTCACAGGCGACAGGTTCGCAGGCGAAACGAACCTACAATGAAGACACCATCCTGCGGGAATGGTTCCGACAAGGGTGCGAATTCGTTGTAAAAGTCTGAAATCAGTATAGTATCTGAAGGAGTTAGATATATGCCAAATCAAACTGTCCAGATCCGTACCGGTCAGCTCGTCGATGGGATCAGTACATACGCTAAGAACAATCAGGCGATTCTTGTGATTGATGGACGGATTAATGCCGTTGGACATTACGAAGAGATTGCGAAACAGACACCACCTGACGCAGAAGTTGTTAATCTTGGAGACGCGTATATCACACCGGGACTCATTGATGGACATACACATCTGAGCCTCGCAGGCGATGGGCGGAACTACGTTCAGATGTTCTCGGAAACCGATGAGATGATGGTGCTGACCGGTGCGATGAATCTGCAACGCCATCTCACCGCAGGGATCACAACCATCCGCGAACACGGAGCAAGGAATAAGGTAGGATTCACGCTCAAGGAAGGGCTTGAACGCGGTTACATTCCTGGTCCCCGCACCTTAGTAAGCGGACGACCCATCACTTGCACAGGTGGGCATTTCCACATGTGTAACGAGACAGCGGATGGTGTGGCTGAGATGCGACGCTCCGTCCGCCGCTTGGTTCACGAGGGTGCGGATTACATCAAGATTATGGCATCTGGCGGAGGGACTGCTGGAACGATTCCGGGACGCGCCAGTTACTCTGTTGCTGAGTTGCACGCCGCTGTTCACGAGGCACACCACTTCCATCGGCTCACGGTGGCGCATTGCCGCGCAAAGGAGTCGATGGTGCGTGCGGTTGAAGCGGGCATTGATCTGATGGAGCATGCGGAATTCCTCGACCCAGACGGTGAACTCCGGTTCGATCCCAAAATTGCCGAAATGATGGCAGAATCCGGCATCTGGATCAGTCCAACCCTTCAAGCATGGACGGGTTATCCTCGCATCGTTGAACTCCGCACGAAACGGGACACGGATGCGATTTCTGCTGACGAAGCAACCGAATTACAGCGACTTGAGGCGCGGGCAGAAGTCCGTTTAGATGTGATGCGACGCATGCTTGACTATGGACTCCGCGATCGGATTGTTCCGGGCACGGATTCAGGGGTCGGCAATCTCGCATTCGGTCATCTTGATTATGATTTGCAACTGCTCGTTCAAGTCGGATTTACGCCTGCGGAGGCACTTATCTCAGCGACCCGCATTTCCGCCGAGGCGATCGGAATGGCAGATGAGATTGGGACGATCGAGGTGGGGAAAATTGCTGATCTCGTTGCTTTTGAGGGCGATCCGACAAATGACGTAGATGCCTTTAGCCGAGTGATTGCGGTATTTCAAGCCGGACAACGGGTGAAATAAACCACAATATGCAGTCAAACATTGACCACACTATCATTCAGCAGTTGGTCACCGATTCTCAAAAAGATGGCGTCCAAAAATTGGTTGTGGGGGCGGTAATCTCGAAAAATAACAAGTTCCTGCTTTTGGAGCGAGTGCTATCTGACTTCATGGGTGGATTTGTTGAAATTCCAAGTGGTACCGTGGAGACGGGGGAGGATCTACTCACAGCACTCGCACGGGAAGTGCAGGAAGAGACAGGGCTTGTGGTAATATCAGTCCTTGAATGTCTCGGATCCTTTGATTATCGATCCAGTTCCGGTAAAAAAACGAGACATTTCAACTTTTTCGTTGAGGTGGAGGACGGTGAGATCAAACTGGACCCTGCTGAACATCAGGCATACTACTTAGTTGCGTTGTCTGATGCGGCGTTCACAACGCTTAACATCTCGGATGCTACCAAGGCTATTCTCAGGACTGCATCGCAACGATGATGCCGGCGTTTGATTAGATTATACCTCATAGATGTCTGCACGTCGTTTTGCCACCTTATGTCGGGTAAGTGCTTGAAGGTCCTCCGGCATACGCGCAAACGTCTCCGGGAAAACGGGTTGATGACCTCCCTCGCGCATGAGATTCCACCAAGGAGGGTAGTAGGCAATATTCAACGCCATGCGGTGTTGGTTGTCGGTTGTGTTCGCGCCCTGCCCGTGCCATGTGCCACCATGCCACAACAACACGGAACCGCGTCGGCCGCAGACGGGCACTGGATGACTCTCCGCAATATCGGATGCTGAAGGTCTCCGCCGTGCGCGATGGCTGAATGGCACAACAAGGGTCGCGCCGTTATCAACGGTAAAATCCGTCATCATCCAGATTGAATTAATCATCCACGGTGTTTCAGGTAGGCGCGATGGCAAGTCGTGCGTCGAATCGGAATGGATACCCCCTTGTGATGCACGCGGCTTAACCCATTTTGTACACGCCTCACCCAGTCGCGCGTTATCGCCGAGAAAATGGCGGACGACCTGTAGCACCTGTGGATGTGCGATGCATTCCCAACACATCTCATCGAGGTTGACTACCCCGAAAAGCGTTTGATACAGGTCAGCATTTGGGTCCTGAAAGGCGGCGTGATTCGCAGGGTTTCGGTGAAGTTGGAAGTATTTCTCCGCCATTGCATCCGCTTGTACGGCAGGAATCGCATCCTCAATCAAACAGTAGCCGAATGTTTCGAGATGTTCTATTGCGTCTTGTTGTGGCATTTATGGAACTCCTGCACTTTTCAGAGGATCCTTCGGTATCAGTGCGTACTTATTGTGTTTAATTGAAGCAAAAAATCAATGCGAAGGCAGTCCTGAAAAGCGTTTTGGCTATTTTACCACGCCTTATCGTGTGCGAACAAGCGGAAAAATTACGAATTTTCAAAACTCTATAGGATTTAAGCTTTTGGACAGGTTTCTGAGCATCCTTGCCCTAACTGAAATGAGTCGCTGGACACTGATGACGGAGATAGAATTCATGAAAAAAGAAAATGAAGTCGAAACTGGTGAATGGAATCGGCTTGTGAAGGATACTTATCATTCGCTGGAGTTCTTGGTCACGATGCATTACCTTCGGAAACACCTTCCTGAGACAGGTAAGATTTTAGATGCAGGTGGTGGACCCGGGCGTTATACGCTTGAACTTTGTCGGGCAGGCTATGATGTCGTTCTCTTGGATATTGACCGAGCATACACGACTTTTGCTGAAGAAAAAATCAGATTAGAACCGAAACACGTTTCGAGCCGACTCATCGCGTCGGTTGTTGGGGATATACGAGACCTTTCACGTTTTAACACGAATGACTTTGATGCCGTGCTATGCCTCGGTGGTCCACTAACACATATTAGCGATGCAACCGAGCGGATCCAGGCTACCTCTGAATTGGTTCGGGTCGCCAAGCCTGGAGGGATCGTCGGGATTGCCGTTGTAGGGTATCTGGCGATGCTGCGGACGGTTCTCAGTCGTGTGAGTCAGGAATTGATAACACCTCAGTATTGGGAATTAATAAAAGAAGGAAAAGGAAATAACCTTGTTGGTGGTAACCTATGGCATTTTTTTCGGGCTTCCGAACTTCAGCAACTTGCTGAATCGTGTGGGTTAATCACACTACAAATGGTGGGCTGTGAGGGGCTTTCAACGGGATTATCTGCGGCGACTAATACAGCGGCAAAAGACCCAGCAAAGTGGGAACGTTGGGTCGAGTTAGTCTTGGAAACAGCGACGGAACCCGCCATCGTGGACATGGCTGAGCATATCTTATACATTGGTCAGGCTGGCTAACCCTCATCTATTTTTATTCCGAAACACCAACATATATCTATTTTCTCCTATTTGCTCTACCTGTTCTAAAGCAAAGTGCTTCTCAACAATGTACTTGGCAAAAGCAATTGTCCAAAAGACCCATGGAGAAGCGTAAACGCCTTTACCCGGAATTGTGATGTGTCCTGCCATCAGACCTGTCTGGACATCATATCGCTCTGGAAGGGTTTCCTCACCCGCTCTCTTGACCAATTCATCGTGCATAATAACAACGAAGATGCCATTGTCCGATAGAATCTCTTTAAGTTGAACTGTTAAGCTCTCCAGCGTCTGATATGATAAGTAACCATTATTTTGAGGAAGCAACGCAAGATCGAAAGAATTCTCTTTGTAAGGTAGAGCAGTTATATCTCCTATATTGAATTGGCATCGACTCTTTCTTTTTTCGGCAACCTCTTTGGCGTGGAGAAGTGGAATCTCTGCGAAATCAATACCTGTTGCTATGGCTCCCATCTCTTCCATGGCGAACGTATACCGCCCTGCATTGCAGCCTAAGTCTAATGCGCGCATGCCGGGCTTTATTAATTTAGGTAGGTGGTTTTTGTATCTGTCAACGGCAAATTGTGATCTTGGGTTATCAGGGTCAGTCGTCGGATGGACACCAGCGGCATTGTAGTGTTTCCGAGTCGCGTCAAATATGTTCATATACTTCTCTTTCTTCAAATATGGCTTGCCCTATACGGTACTATCGTGTAAATTAGTGGGATAGGATACATCAGACATTTTGTCATAATTTATTACATTAGACAAGAGGAAATTCACCGTAGAAGGAGTCCTGCAAATGCTATCGACTGAAAACATGGGAGGTGTTGTCGTCACCCCAAGTCAATTAGGTGAGATGCAAGCGGACGACTACATTCTCCACGCTCGCGATGGTATGCTGAACAAGGTAGAGGTGGAGAAAACCCGAATGCCCTTGGACCCGCAAGCGCACTACCAAGGATTGAATTTCGTTCTCGCTCCTGATGGCACCATCTATGCGGTGCAACAGACCATCATCTCTAAGTCTACGGATGATGGCAGAACATGGGAACATCTCAACAGAGATCCTTCTGCTTTTGGGTTCAATGGATGGTTGCTGCAAGCCAATAACCACGGGAAACTCATCAATGTGAGCCAACAGAGTGAAGAATCGCCAATCACTGTCTGGCTATCCGATGATGAGGGCGCAACGTGGGAGCAGACGAGTGAAATAGATGTTGCGCCATTTCAGAAGACCGTTGCCGGTTCAAGTTTGACTCGACTCAGCAATGGGACGCTCCTCCTACCTATCAAAAGACGTGATGACCCGTTTTACGAAGGCACGAACCCGACGTATGTCTTCGTTTCGGACGACGATGGATACACCTTCTCGAATCGTTTTTTCTTATCGGATTACGGTAACGAGGTCAACATTGCTGAACTATTCCCCGGTAGACTGCTTGCAGTTATCCGGTACCAACCTGGACCGTCAGATCAACCCCACACAAATAAAACCGTTTTCCTCGCAGACGCAATGGACAACGGCGCGACATGGGCGAATCTGCGTCAATTGACGAGTGTGCATGGGCAATGCCACGGGGCCGCAGTGGGACTTTCTAATAACCGTGCTGTTGTGGCTTACGATCACCGTTATCCGCGAGAACTCGGCAGCGGTCGCGCAATGGTAAGTGACGACAATGGCGAGAATTGGTCTGACGAGATCTATTACCTCTGTCACGGACACGTCGCTGGTTTTCCACGACACATTAGCTTAGATGGAAAAGAGATACTAACCTTCATCGGTTCCTGCTACGGCGATGTCAGCAAATGGGAGAACGCCACAGGGAACTCACACTTCTGTGTGATCCGGTGGCAACCGGTTTAGGACAAACATTATGAAGATTACCGGATTTGAGACGATACCGATTCAGGGTCGCGCAATGGTGTTGAAAATGTTCACCGACGAAGGAATCATCGGCTACGGTGAACCTATGAACTACGAGCATTGGCGCGTCGTCGCCCAAGCCGTGGACGACATGGCAGAATACCTCGTTGGCAAAGATCCGCTACAGATTGAGGACCATTGGCAGGCAATGTACCGGTCAAGTTATAGCCGGAGTATGCCCGTTTTGGTCGGCGCATTGAGCGGTATTGAGATGGCAATGTGGGATGTATTCGGAAAAGTCGTCGGGATGCCGATATGGAAACTATTGGGCGGTTCAGTACGGAATCGGATCCGCGTTTATACGGGTATAGGCGGCACAACGCCTGAGGAGTGTGCAGAGAGTGCTAAAAAAGCAGTCGCAGCAGGATTCCGAGCCGTGAAGATGGGAGCCGCATCAAAACCTGTGCGGTTCGTCGATACACCGAAGGCAATTGATACGATGGTGGCGCGGGTGGCGGCAGTCCGAACAGCAGCAGGTGATGAAGTAGACATCGCTGTTGACTTGCATCGTCGGTTAAGCCCAACGATGGCGATGATTGTAGTGAAAGAATTAGAACCCTTCCGATTGTTGTTCGCTGAAGAGCCGTGTCATCCAGAAAACAACGAACCCTTACTGTCTTTGTCTCAATCAACAACGGTGCCGATAGCAACCGGTGAGCGGCACTTGACAAGATGGGGTTTCCGAGAGATCATTGAACGCGAGATGTGCGCGATCTTGCAGCCGGATATCCGGCACTGCGGTGGGATCCTGGAACTGAAAAAGATTTCAGCAATGGCGGAAATTCACAATATGGCAGTCGCTCCGCACAATGCCGCCGGCCCTATCGGAGTTGCTGCATCGGTACATGTGATGGCAACTGTGCCGAATTTACTGATATGTGAGGGTGGACACCGACGCGGAGAAGGACTATTTTCAACCCCTTTAGTGTTCAAGGATGGGTTCATTGAACTCCCAACAGCCCCCGGACTCGGTGTTGATATGGACGATGCTGCTCTTGAAGCGGTTCGAGATGAAACGTTTCGGTTGCGTGGAATGTTCTGGCACTCAGACGACGGAGCTTTCGCTGATTATTAGCCGCAGTCCTTATAGTGAGTTGTCCCGATCCGTGGGACGTGTGGAGAGATTCGTTTTCGGCGGAACATCCCATGAGATATACCCGCAACGCGGACAACGCATCTCAAGTTCAACGAGGTTTCTGACAGTGCCCGTCTTTTCGGGTTTCCGTCGGGTTTGACATTGTGGACACCGAACCGCACGAAATTCATCGGCATCGCTCTTGCCAAAATAGGCACCTACTTTGAATAGAACAACCAGCAACACGATGATGAAGGCACAGAAGAGGCTGAAAAAGAGAAAAGGCATTTTCAAATTCGCGCCAAGTATGAAAATAACCAGGACAACTTGCTAATCCATCAACAGTATGAGCGGCTTAACAGAGTCCCTACGAAAGGTAGATTCCGTAACGGTGTCGTCAAAGAAAGGATCGAAAAACGCGTCGGCAGTGTCCAAAAACGTTGGTAAATTGAGTCCCATATAATTTCCCGATGGGTCGTCACATTCAACCACAACCCGCCGCAATTTATCGCGTCCTGCAGTCGAAAGCGTGCGCAGTGGACGCAGCATCCGTGTATGATACTTGATGAAGGCTGCCGACACCTGAATTAATCCTTGAAGGAACAAGCGATAGGTGTCTTCTGCTCGGTGCCATAACCCTTCCCACGCCTCATGTGCCTCCCACCAATAAGCAAAGTTGTAGAGATCCACGCCGTATAGATAATCCTCGTTCTGTCTCCACATCTTTGGCGACAAGGGTTCAACGTCATGATCTTCTTCCACGCCGTAACTATGGCCAAGTGGGTCGCGGATCGGATGTGGTGTGACACCGGGTATATGTCGATATGACGGAAACGGCTTTTGTGGACAATATCGCTGCCAATTGACATCAAAAGGTTCAGGATTTTTAATTTTACCTTGCGGTTAAACAACGTGCGCCTGAGTTATCACGTACGTTCCTTAAACCCGCCCTCCACTTCGTTACGGGCTAACGTTTTTGATACTTAGGATTTACGCTCTGCCGATTCCGATATAATGGAAACCTGCAGCCCTCGCTTCTTCTGGAGAATAAACATTGCGTCCATCGATGAGGATCGGAGTCTTCATCTGCTTCGCAAGCCTACGGAGTTCAAGCTTGTGATAGAGTTCCCATTCAGTAACGAGCACGAGGGCATCGGCATCGTAAGGAAGTTCGTATACATCTTCCGTGAAAATCACTCTGTTATCGTCGGTTTCGCCGTTCCCACTTAAGGCGCGGTGTGCGTTTGCAATAGCGATCGGATCGTGTGCCCGAACTGTCGCCTCCGCTTTAATCAGTTCGCGGATAATGTCAAGTGCGGGTGCTTCTCGAATGTCATCGGTGTTTGGTTTGAAAGCGAGTCCGAGGATACCAATCGTCTTACCTTTGAGTGTGCCCAATGTGCTGCGCAATTTTTCGATGACACGTTCCCGCTGGTGGAAGTTGACGGCGCGCGCGGCTTTTGTAATCGGCATTGCGTATCCAGACTGTGCTGCGACCCCTAACAAAGCAGCGGTATCTTTCGGATAACAACTGCCGCCCCATCCAAGACCTGCTTGGAGAAATTGATTCCCAATACGTCCGTCAAGTCCGATACCGCGGGCGACTTCTGTTACGTCTGCCTCTACCTCCTCACAAAGCCCCGCAATTTCGTTGATAAAACTAATCTTTAGTGCGAGGAAGGTGTTCGCGGCATATTTAATCATTTCAGCACTATTGGGATCTGTTGTCATCATTGGCGGTAGGTGGTAAGAAGAGGGACGCGGGAACTCGCTTGGTGGATCAAACGTCTGTTCGAGGATCGGTTTATAGAGACGACGCAAGGTATCAATTGCTTCATCGCTGTTTGCACCGACAACGATCCTATCTGGATAGAACGCGCCTTGCAACGCCAATCCCTCTTGCAAAAATTCTGGGTTTGAAGCGACGGAAACGTTCCCTTGAATCCCACGTTCCGAAAATACCTCCGCCACAACTTCAGCAACACGTTGATTCGTGCCTATCGGGACTGTCGATTTCACAACAAGCGTGTAGTGTCTATCAGGCAGGCAGACTTGGGCGACCTCTTTGGCAGCCTGTTCTACATGTTGCGTATCCGCTTCACCGTTCTTTTTCGGTGGCGTCCCCACAGCAATCAAAATCAATTCTGCTTCTGGGACGACTTCAGCCACACTCGGCGTGAAACGGATGGTGTGCTGCACCTCTTCAAGCAGACTTTGGATGCCGGGTTCGTGGATAGGGCTTCTTCCCTCGTGCAAAAGGTTGAGTTTGCGCTCGTCTTTGTCCACCGCAGCGACATCATGATTCAGATGTGCCAGCACCACAGCCGTGGTCAAGCCGACGTATCCTGTTCCTATAATTGCAATTTTCATATTATAAACTATCAAATGAGTTTATCAACTTCAAGAACTCTTTGAAGTCGTTCGGTAATTGGGTTGTAGCCATAGTTGATCTGCCGCATTAATTCCAGGGCTTCCAAGCGGGTCGAAGAAAGTCTTAGAATGCCAATATGCTCTGTCCACTTTGTCGGCTTCTTCAAAGGACGATAGCACAGAAAACGTTGCCTTATCCATTTTAAAAGTATCAATTGCACGCATACGAAAACCTCCGGTTATTGAACCGCTGGTGGTTCGACGTTTTCCAACAATCTATTGATGATATCCAAACTTGTAATACCGTCAGCCTCGGCGTTGAAATTCGTCAAAATTCGGTGGCGTAGCACAGGTATAGCGACTGCCTTAATATCGTCGTATGCGACATGATAACGTCCATGGAGAATAGCGCGCGCCTTAGCCCCGAGCACGAGATACTGTGATGCCCGCGGTCCTGCACCCCACTGCACCCAATCCCGAATGAAATCGAGGGCCTCTGAAGCAGGTCGCGTCTGCCGGTTCAGTTCCACCGCATAATCCACGATTGCTTCAGCAATCGGTACTTTCCGGACAACCTGTTGGATTCGCAAGACCTCTTCTCCTGTGATAACAGGTTCTATCTCCGGTTCATAAGCCGCAGTTGTTGTCATCACAATCTCTTTTTCGGCAGCTTTATCGGGGTAATCCAGCGTGATATGGAACATGAATCGATCGAGTTGCGCTTCCGGTAGCGGATAGGTGCCTTCCTGCTCGATCGGATTCTGCGTCGCTAAAACAAAAAACGGACGTTCCAAAGGATAGGTTCTGCCGCCTGCGGTGACCTGGTACTCCTGCATCGCTTGTAAGAGTGCGGCTTGTGTTTTGGGGGGTGTTCGGTTAATCTCATCGGCAAGGACGATGTTAGCAAAGACGGGTCCATTAATAAAGCGAAAAGCGCGTTTGCCTGCCTCACCTTCCTCAATAATATCGGTACCAATAATGTCCGATGGCATCAGGTCCGGCGTAAATTGGATTCGATTGAAAGGGAGTTTCAGAATCTGCGCGAATGTGCTGATGAGTAGTGTCTTGGCTAACCCCGGCACGCCCACCAGTAAACAGTGTCCCTGCGAAAAAAGTGCGATAAGAAGTTGTTCAATGACCTCGTCCTGTCCAATGATTCGCTTCCTGAGTTGGTTTAAAATATTTTCCTTCGCCGTTTTCAAGACTTCGGCGGCTTCTATATCTGTTCCGGTCTGCGTCGCTGACATATCATTTTTCATAGAAATAGCCATCAGCCATCAGCGGTCAGCGGTCAGCAAGAATGTGTAACCTCACCAGAAAACCTTTTTGCTGATGGTTCCCGACAGCCGAAAGCCGTTCCTTTTAATCGTTTGAGACCTTCCACATTTGGAGCCCGTCAAAATCGAAGTTAACATCAATAACCCGCGCCCCCGCTTCTTGAAGTTTTTGACGGACGCGGTGTTCACGTGTAGGTTCACAGTAAAACAGTAGACACCCGCCACCACCAGCACCGCAAGCTTTTCCTCCGATCGCACCATGCGTCATTGCAATTTTAAAGAGGGATTCTATCTGTTCATTTGTGACAGAGGGGTGTAACCTTTTCTGATTCTGCCAATTTTGGGTAAGGAGTTCGCCGAATTCGGTCAGGCGACCGCGCATGAGTGCTGTTTTTGTTGCCTCAGCGGTGGCTTTGAGGGTTTCCAATGCGTCGCGGACACTGGGTTCTCCGCTTTTATAAGCATCGGTCACGTTTTGATGTATATTACCAGAGAGGCGAGACTTCCCGGTATAACAGAGGACAAGGTTCTTTTCAAGTTCACAACGGATATGTAGTGGAAATTTCAATGGTGAGGTTTTCACCTCTTCCCCCTGAAACTCCATAAAATGAATTCCGCCGATTGCGCTGGCGTACTGATCCTGTTTCCCGCCGAGGATACCGAGTTCATGACGTTCAATATTGCTTGCGAGATCCGCATACTCATAAGGAAGATAAGTGGCTTCCTTAAGTGCGCCAAGCACACCGATGAGTGCGACTCCCATTGCTGCGGAAGTGCCCAATCCACTTCCCGGCGGCGCGGTAGATTGCGTAATCAGGTCGAAACCACCAATCTGTATGGACATGCGTCGCACAGCTGCCTTGACTAAATCAATGTTTCCATCGTATTCAAGTTGACGGACATCGTCGGCTTCAATGAATGTGTCAAAATCCGCAGAATAGATACGAATGCTTTTATCCAGAACGCGCTGGAGCTCAACAGAATCGTCGTATGCCACTTGACGTTCACAGCGGAGCGTCGCATAAGCGTATCGGTTAATTGCCCCGTTGACGACCAACCCTTTTGACTGTTCAGTAAAGAGGTCTACGTCGCTCCATCCGCCAGCAAAGTCAATGCGGACTGGGGCTCTCGTTCGGATTAACATGATGAGTCTCCTGACATCAAATTTTAACCAACGCGCCCGGAAAGCGTGCCCATAAATGATGCGAACAAAAAATGGAAGCGTACCTACAAACGGGCAAGAGAAAAGTTGTGTCAATAACTGCAGGTGATAATAGAGTATTAGAATATGTTATGAAGATGAATACTGTTATGAAAAAACCCGCAGAGACTTTTGTCAATAGGCGTAACGTGGAAAAGCCGCAGGCATCCCTCCATTAAAAACGAGGCACAGCCCGGCGGCTTTTTCAGAAACTGAGCGAGAAAACTACCAGTTTTAGCCAGTAGCGTCGCGAAGTTTCTTACCAGCTTTAAAGACAGGGACTGTCTTTGCTGGAATATTAAGTGGTGCGCCAGTCTGCGGGTTGCGACCCGTGCGCGCTGGACGATTTTTGGCTTCAAATGTTCCGAAACCAATTAATCCAACAGAATCGCCATTACTCAAAGCTTCGCAAATAGTCGCAGCAAAAGCATCAACAGCAGCGTTCGCATCTTTTTTGCTAAGGCCTGTTTCTTCAACGATACTGTTGACCACATCGCTTTTCATTAATTTTGCCATGTCAAATGTTCCTCTAATTTTTAGCCCAATTCAGAAAATGCTATGTTTTCCGAACTGTTCGGAAAACGCGATTCTCACGCCTCGGACTCAAAATGGATTTAACAAAAAACTAATAGTAATTATATTATACTATACAAATATAGATATGTCAAGACAAATTAGATTAACGCCAAAAAATTAAAATGGGTTACAGGGAAAGCCCACGTTTAACCGTAAATAAACGTATTAGAGATAGAAAAAATCTAACACGAAGCTTGACATAATACATAGATGTCTTAATTTTAATACCACAGACTACGCAATTTGTCAAGTTTTTTTGTCCTGAAGGCGAAGTATTCCCTTGTAACACGGCATTCTTTGCCGAAATATTTGCTTAAAGGGCGGGTTTGTGGTAGAATTATACATTAAACTTAACAAAAATTCTGCTTGAATAACACAATAAAGGAAAACATCAGAAATGAGTGAGAGTTATCGTATCGCGGTTGTCGGCGCAACGGGTGCCGTCGGTAATACTCTGTTGCAAATTCTCGAAGAGCGATCATTCCCCGTTGCTTCCGTCAAACTATTAGCATCACACCGCTCTGCCGGTGAAATTCTATCCTTTAAAGATGAACCCATTATTGTTGAGGAACTGACACACGACTCGTTTGAAGATGTGGACGTAGTGTTCTCATCCGCAGGCGGTGCTGTCAGTCGCGAGTTCATGCCTACAGCCGTAGAAAAAGGTGCGCTCGTCATCGACAATACGAGTGCCTTCCGCATGGACCCCGAAACCCCTCTCGTTGTCCCGGAAGTCAATATGGACGCTGCCCGTGCTCACAATGGACTTATCGCCAATCCAAACTGTTCTACCATCCAAATGATGGTAGCATTGAAACCCATCTATGACCTTGTCGGCATCAAACGGGTCGTTGTGTCCACCTATCAAAGTGTCTCCGGTAAAAGTGGGCGTGCTGTTATGGAACTGGTTCAACAGACGACTGAAGCACTCGAAGGCAAGCCGATCACCTTAGACAAATTCCCACATCAGATGGCATTCAACGTCGCATTTGATTGGCCCTTCTTGGAGTGCGGTGACAACGAAGAAGAAGTGAAAATGATTAATGAGACCCGGAAGATACTTGCAGATGATGCGATTGGCGTTTCCGCTACAACCGTCCGAGTCCCTGTCTTCTTCGCACATTCTGAATCAATAAACCTTGAAACACACGAGAAGCTCACAGCAGCCCAAGCGAGAGAGTGCCTCGCCACTGCCCCCGGTGTAAAAGTCATGGACGATCCCGACAACCAACAGTATCCGCTCGCCGTTGATGTTGCTGGAAAAGATGAAGTCTATGTCGGTAGAATTCGCGATGATGCTTCCATAGAAAATGGTTTGAATCTCTGGGTAGTCGCAGACAACCTCCGCAAAGGTGCTGCGCTGAACGCTATCCAAATCGCCGAAAATCTGCTGTAAGGTTGTCAGAAGGATATGGAACTCGACCTTGCCACGCTGCCGGACTACCTACGTCAACGATGTGCTGAGATCCGCATGTTTGAATCGGAGACGGAACTCCGTATAGAAGAGATTGGCGATGGTAATCTTAATACAGTTTATCGCGTCTCAGACGCAGCGCAACCAGAGCGTTCGATCGTCCTGAAACACGCGCCACCCTACATTAAGATATTAGGACCCGAGTATCCGTTATCCATCAAACGTTTGACTTACGAGTCCCGCGCGTTGGACATCTACAATCAGTTCGCAAGCTGCAGCGTCCCTGAACTATACTATTTCGACGCTGAAACCGCGGTCATTGCAATGGAGGACCTCCGAGATGCGCAGGTCCTGCGCGCCGACCTAATCGCAGGCAGCGTGGACACCGATATCGCTGAACAGATTGGGCGGTTTATGGGTACCGTACACAGTCGTACATACATCGGGAACCTTGATAGCACAACCATGCAGCAGTATAGACAGCAATTTGCGAACACTACCATGCAGTCGATAACTGCCGATTACGTGTTCACTTTTCCGTACACCGAGCATGAAACGAATTTCTGGACCCCAGGCTTAGAGCCTGATATCCAGCGACTGAAGGCGGATACGGACTTTTTGAAGCATGCAGAGGTCCTCAAACAGATTTTTCTAACAGCGCAACAAGCTTTAACCCACGGTGATCTACACACAGGAAGCGTTCTCGTCCAAAACAACACAGCGAAAGTGATTGATGCCGAGTTTGCCTTTTATGGTCCCGTAGGATTTGACCTCGGATTGTATTGGGCGAACCATCTCTTATCCTATTTTTCACATCAAGATACCTCGGACGTGCAAGCCGCACTCAAGACAGCGATTGCAAAAACATGGCACGCCTACACGCTTGAATTCAGGACAGTCGACGGAACGTTGAAAGAACAAACCTTACAACAAATCTTTTACGAAGCAGTAGGGTTTGCGGGATTGGAAATGCTGCGTCGTCTTATCGGTGCAGCGCACGTCAAAGATATAGAAGGTATTACTGATATATCCAAAAAACTACGCGTAGAAAGGGCAGCACTCCAGTTCGGATTAAAACTCGTTAAACAGTACTCATCCCTACGAGATGTGCCAGCAGTTCTCGCGATGCTTTTTTAACGGTTGTCGGTTCGGTTTTTTCTTACGAAAAAACCTTTCAGTAGTCAGTTTTCAGTTAAGAGGTGTTTTCGCAAACGCTAAAATCCAATGCGAAGAAAGTGTTTCCCTCGTTTAACAATATCCTCTTTTAAGCGATAACTGACCATTACTGATAACTGACCACTGATAACGATTAAAATATGAGAGACTACTACGAAATCCTCGGTGTGAATCGAGGTGCCACTCCAGAAGAAATCAAAAAAGCCTATCGCAAACTTGCGGTCCAGTACCATCCGGACAAGAATCCTGGTGACAAAACGGCAGAGGAGAAGTTCAAGGAGGCATCGAACGCATATTCGGTCCTCTCCGATCCTGAAAAGCGACGTATGTATGATATCCGTGGACACGCGGGCGTTGAGGGTATGGGATTTGAAGGTTACCGGAATATGGATGACGTTTTCAGGCACATTAACCTCGACGATATTTTTGGACGCGGTGGATTCGGTGGACTCGGTGGATTTGGCGATGCCTTCGGTGATGTGTTCGGACAACGGCGCACAACTGCTCCGCCTCGCGGACGCGACATCCGCATGAACGTCAGTATTCCTTTTGCGGATGCGGTGTTAGGGAACAAGAAAGAGGTCAGTGTCCAAGGAAAGCGTCTGACGCTCACAATCCCGCCGGGTATTCAGGATGGAAAAACCTTACGTATTCAGGGGCATGGAGAATCTCTCGGCAGCGGCATTTCGGGTGACCTGTTGGTGACTGTCTCTGTTCAACCACATCCGACACTGACTCGCGAAGGGGCAGACCTGTTGACAGATGCAAATGTCTCTATGACGACAGCGGCGTTAGGGGGTTCTGTTCGGGTACAAACGCTCACAGGCGATGTGGATCTGAAAATCCCGTCTGGAGCACAACCTGGACAACAGTTTCGCTTACGTGGACGCGGTGGAGTAGACACCTCCGGCAGAAAAGGCGACTTGCGGGTGCGGTTGGTTGTGGAAATTCCGAAATCTTTGTCTCGCAAACAGCGGAATCTCCTAAAAGAGCTTGATAAGACGTTATAAAAAAGTGCATTCTGAGAAACAGCTTTAACGATCGGCGGAAAAGGCACAGAATCGCAAATAAACTCAAAATCCATTTTCAAAGGAGAACGAATGATCTCATTATCACAACGGAGCCAAAACGTAACGCCATCGTCCACTTTGGCGATCACCGCGAAAATCAACGCGCTGATCGCTGATGGCGTAGATGTCGTCAAATTCGGCGCAGGCGAACCCGATTTTGACACACCCGATTATATCAAAGATGCCGCAATCGCCGCACTCGATGCGGGATTCACGAAATATACCCCTGTCCCCGGCACTCCCGAACTCCGAGAGGCAATCACAGAAAAATTCAAACGAGATAACGGTCTCAATTACAAACCTTCCGAAGTTATCGTCTCATGCGGCGCTAAACACACCATCTATAACATTTTCCAAGCCATCTGTGATCCGAGCGACGAAGTCATCTTCGCCGCACCGTATTGGGTCAGCTACCCAGAACAAGTTAAACTTGCGGGGGCAGTGCCGCGCGTCATCGAGACGACTCCGGCGCAGAACTTCTGTATGGCACCGGATCAAGTCGAGGCGGCCATCACGGCAAAAACGAAGGCGATCCTCGTTAACAGTCCGAGCAACCCGACTGGCACGACGTATGATGTGGATACACTCAAGGCAATCGCCGACCTCGCTGTGAAACACCAAATCTATCTCATTTCCGATGAAATCTATGAGGCACTGCTCTACGACGGCGCAACGCACCAGAGTCCGGCTTCGTTCAACGCGGAGACGAAAGCGATTACCTTTGTTGTCAACGGAATGTCCAAAGCCTATTCGATGACAGGATGGCGGATCGGATACACCGCTGGTCCCGAAGACGTGGTATCGGCGATGTCGCGTATCCAATCACACAGCACTTCAAATCCGACATCAATTGCACAAAAAGCCGCCGTTGTCGCACTTAACGAATCGCAGGACGCTGTCGAAGAGATGCGAAAAGCCTTCGAGGAACGCCGAGATGTGATCTGTCAACGTTTTGAGGAGATTGATGGGATCAGCTACGCCAGACCGCAGGGTGCGTTCTATATTTTTCCCGATTTCTCTGCACACTACGGCAGAACGCTGGGTGGTCAGAAGATCGAAAACTCGATGGATATAACCGACTACCTACTCAATTCGGCAGGCGTCGGTGTTGTGCCGGGGGACGGTTTCGGTGCGGACAATCATTTACGGCTCTCCTTCGCTACCTCATCCGAGGAGATTAACCGCGGGCTGGATCGAATCAAAAAAGCGTTGGCGTAAAATTCTCGTCTTGTCGTTCAAATAAACTTATGGCATTGTTGATGCTGTATACCTTGGAGGCACGCCGCTGAGCAACTGGCAGGCGTGCCTTTTAAGGACACATAGGAGATACCATCGTGGCAGAACAGACGACACCGAACCTCGTTTTTGTAATTACGGATGACCAAGGTTACAGCGATTTGGGGTGCACCGGAAACCCTATTATCAACACACCGAATCTGGACGCACTTGCGGCAGAGAGCGTACAACTACAGAATCTGCACGTCGGTCCGACCTGTTCACCGACACGCGCAGGGATTATGACGGGGCATTACTGCAACTCCACCGGGGTGTGGCATACCATCGGCGGACGCTCCCTCCTCCGCAGCAATGAAGTCACGATGGCAGACATCTTCCGACGCAACGGCTATAAGACGGGTATGTTCGGGAAATGGCATCTCGGCGACAATTACCCGTTCCGTCCACACGACAGAGGTTTTGACGAAGCCCTCTACCACGGCGGTGGCGGCATCAGTCAAACTCCGGACTATTGGGGCAATGACTATTTCGACGATACCTATTTCCGCAACGGTTCCGAACAACCCTTCGACGGTTACTGCACAGATGTCTGGTTTCAAGAAGCGATGGCGTTCATTGAGAGACAAGCGGAAGGGAATCAGAACCGTCCGTTTTTCTGTTATCTCTCTACCAACGCGCCGCACGGTCCATTCCGTGTCCCCGATGCCTACGGTGAGGTATACCGACGGAAAGGCGTAGAAGGCGACCGTGCGAATTTCTGGGGTATGATCACCAATATCGACGACAACATGGCGCGGTTGCGGCACCATCTCCGAGTCCTGGGGCTTGAGGAAAACACGATTCTCATTTTCATGACCGATAATGGTTCCGCCGCTGGATGTGATCTGGATGCCCAACAGTTCGTCACGGCAGGCTACAACGCCGGAATGCGCGGTAGAAAAGGGTCACCTTATGAAGGTGGGCACCGTGTGCCACTGTTTATGCATTGGCCCGATGGTGGCTTCACCGAAAAGCACGAGGTGCATGAACTCACCGCAAACATTGACCTACTCCCGACGCTGATAGATCTGTGCGATCTTGAGGTCTCCTCGAACACGCACTTCCACGGCGAGAGTATTGTCCCGTTGTTGAAAGACGAAACGGAGTCATGGGAGGAACGGGTTGTTGTCACCGATTCGCAGCGCGTTGAGAACCCGATTAAGTGGAAAGACAGCGCGACGATGTCGCAACAGTGGCGACTCATCAATGGAACTGAACTTTACGATATACAAGCCGATCCCGGACAACGGCACGACATCGCTGGCGAACATCCTGAAGTCGTTGCGGAACTCCGTGAACATTATGAAGTGTGGTGGAAACTGGTTTCGGAACGGTTTGATGAGGACTGTCCGATCGTTATCGGGACGCAAAACGAACCCGTTACGTGTATTACGACCCACGATTGGCACGGGGAAGCACAAGCTTGGAATCACGGAATGATTCGCCGAGGAATGGAATGCAACGGTTATTGGGCAATTGAGATTCCTGAAGACGGGGAGTACAGTTTCGAGTTACGTCGGTGGCCCCTCGCCGAGGATCGGGCAATAACGGATGGCATTCCGGGTGAGCACATTGACCTTTACAACGGTGGTAAGGCTCTGCCATTAACAGCCGCGGAAATCCGTATCGGGGATCAGGTTGCCACGAAAACAATTCCATCAGATGCGAAGGGCGTAACGTTTACGTTCTATCTCACCGCTGGTCAGACACGCATGCATACCGAGTTCACCGACGAAGCGGGTGCGTTGGCAATCGGTGCGTATTATGTGTATGCGAAACGGGTGATTTGAGGAACGGTGTTTATTGGTAGACAGGAGCGGTTGCGACGCGGGAAAATAGGCGGGCAAGTTCATCCGCTGACACACCGAGGTTCTCTTCAAGATCCTTTTGGGTTAACCCAAGTTGTTGGAGACCAAGGCTCTCTTTAAATTCTTCTTGCGTCAACCCAAAATTACGGTAACCCTGAATGATGGTTTTTAGATACCATTTTGAAGGTGCTTCAACATCCTTCTCATACATCTCTCTCATCCTGTAAAACATGACACCGTCTTGGTAATACTTGCCGTAATAGTCAGGATAACCCTCATAGGTATCAAGTGCCTCTTCGTGATCCTCTGTAATTTCCCAGAGTCCCCCGTGGACTGTACACCCTTCCAGAGGAATAATATCGGCGTGGTATTTAAAAACAAGGCGAAACCCTTCGAGTTGGAACTTCTCTATGTGCGTGACACCCGGGCACCGCTGTTGCATGTGAGAGCGGTTCATGTTGGATCCATAAGCAAAATATATCATATTTTAATTTCACCTTGCGGAGGAATCACGGGCGTTTGAACTTTCACGGGCGTTGCCTATATCCGCTTTTCATTCCATTACGAGCTACGAGTTTTGAAACTATCTTAAGAGCAACCGTTTGTTAGACGACTACCTCTCAACTGACTGCTACTTTTGCCTTGCGGTTAAACTTCGAGCGTTTAGACCTTTCCGTGCGTTTCTCAGCCTCAAACACGAAAAGCATCAAGTTACAAGTCTCGTTACTTATCCGCAAGAGATAATTAAAAACCGTAAGTGACAATTAAAAATGTGACTTCAGTCTTCCCCAGACCACAGGGAGTTTACCCGACGGCTCCACAGCAAAAGCGGTAAAGGAGATACCGTCGTTCATAATGCTCTGAACTTCATCTTCGGTGAGTCCATCGTTGAAGAGACCGACCTCGTCCATAATCGTGGCGGAGAGGAAACCGGTTCCTTTATCCGTCGCGAGCCACGCCGTCTGATCCTGGTCTTGGAGTTGGAACTTCGGCACCTTTTGTGAGACTTCCTCTTCACCGTTGACGTAGATTGTGCAGGTTTCCCCATCGTAGACATTGGCGACATGATACCAGGTTCCATCTTTGACGGTCACACCACTGGCGACATCCCAAGTGTTCGTCCAACTGCGGAGGAGGTTGCCACCGTTTTTGTAAGGAACATAGCGGTTGTTGCTCTGATCCCATATCGAGAAATAGTTCTGTTGACCGCCGATGTCGGTAAAGTTTATCCACAGAGTGAATGTCACTTTATCTTCAATTACGCCTTTACCGAGCGGAATCGTGACTGTCCCACCCTTTTTGATTTCAAGGGCACCATCAAACTTGCCTTCTGCCCATTCGCCTCGTGTAATCGTGCCTTTACGCCCGTTTTCAGAGATGTCTTCAGCGACATCGCCTTTACCTTCGTCCATTAACCAGATACCTACAATCCTATCCGGATCGATCTCAGCTTGACTATAGCCGACGACCAGACTTAGCGCGAGTATCGTGCAGACAAATATTCTTATTCTCATGGATTTGCGCTCCTTTTTTGTTGTTCAGAGAATCATGACCCAAAAACGTTTCTACTGGCAGAAAAGCAATCGGTATGTTAATTACATTAGACTGATTAAGTATATTGCAAGTTTAATCCGATTTCGCACCTACAATTGAGTCGGAAGATCGCGAGTAAAACTCGCTCCTACAGAAGACCTAAACGTCCGAAATATAATTTGACAAGGGACGAAAATTCGGGTATACTATAATTGCTCGCCGGGATGCTGAAATTTGGTAGACAGGCTAGGTTCAGGGTCTAGTGTGCTTTATGCGCGTAAGGGTTCGAGTCCCTTTCCCGGCATTCACTGACAAATTTAAGAATCAATCGGTGGAGAACACTCACTTGGACAATGAAGACGGAAAAACGCTCCAAGATTTAGAGCAGGCTGACAAATATGTTGCTTTTCCGGGCGGAATCCCGAAAAAATGGTTAAATCCAGCGTTTTACAGTTTTGTCATTGTCTTTATTGGATACGCTTCGTGGGTTATAAGCGGTGAAATTCGTGAAGGTAGAAAAACCGGAACGCCGGTACTGGAAACAGCAGAATCCATCACAACGCATCTGTCGGCTTTTACTGTTCTATTAACAATACTGACTATCGTTTTTTGTAAAGGATTGGAGCGTATTATGTATTATTTAGACGCGAAACGAATCGCCGAACAAGAACGACAGCGCGCCGAACGGGCGGAACAACTTTTGGAACAAGAACGACAGCGCGCCGAACAAGAACGACAGCGCGCCGAACAAGAACGACAGCGCGCCGAACGGGCGGAACAACTTTTGGAACAGGCGAAAAAGAACAATTCTTAACCAAACGCTTCTGACTTTGAGCCAATTTTCCACCTTGGACGCGTTCGCAGTGGATAACGTTTCCGCCTCGAGGGTCCCTCACACTTCCGTTCGTGTGGTGCCTGTTCTTACTGATAGATAGAAAACGTCATTCCCTGCGCAACGTCTCCGGTACCAACCACAGGAAAATGCTCACGGCGAGATAACCGATGCTCCCTAACGCGAAGCCGGAATAACTCAATCCGAACAGATCGGCAAGATTGCCGACGATAACTGGTCCTGCCGAACCGCCGAAATCACCCGTGAGCCGCCACAAACCCAAGAACTCTCCTGTTCCGTCGCGGGGTGCCAAGTCTGCACCGAGTGTCATCATTGTCCCGGAAGCGATACCGTTCCCCATCCGCATGAAGATTGCCGCAAGCAGCAGTCCCGTAAATGTCCCAGTAAACGGCATCAACACCATCCCTGTAGCAAAAATGAAAACCCCGGGCACCGTTGCATATCTTCGACCAAACCGATCCATCATATGGCCAGCTATTGGGAACATTGACATATCTACTGCTGAGGAGATCATGACGACCGAGCGAACCTGTTGTGTCGTTAACCCGACCACCTCATCCGCATAGAGCGGGATAATGATATTGCACCCGCGGCGCAGCGTCTGAACACATACCTGTCCGACCCCTGCAGTAGCGAGGAGCCGTGCATGCTGACGCGAGATCTCAAGGAGATGTTTTAGGTAAGGCATCTTCTTCCCTGCCACTTCGGTTGTGGTGCGCCGCGTCCCAGGAATAAAGAAGAAACAGAGGAACAGGTTCAGCATCACAATGCCGGCATAGATGAAGAAGGGAAAACGTAGGTTTACCCCAAGAAAGATAGAGCAGAACTGCCCCGCGAAGGTGCCCATCCGATTCACACCGCCGAACAGGGCAATCGCTCTCCCACGATTCGCTATCGGAATTACATCCGTCATATACGCATGCCGTGCCAGCATCCACAAAGCTTGTCCAATGCCCCCCAGTAACTGGGCACCGATCAATTGGAAGAAATTCCCAGCCGTTCCCATGCCCAGTGTTGACAGCCCTATCATAACTAAACCGACCAACATTGATGGTTTGCGACCGAGTCGTTCCACTAAAATGCCAGCGGGAATATTTCCAAGCACACCAACAGCAAGGACAACTGTCGTCAACGTATAGGATAACTCAAACGATTTAACATAAATCGAAAGCGTCGGTGAAACGATACCCCCGCCTGTTGCCAACAGAAACGCTGGAATATAGATGGGAAAGATGAGTGAGGTTCGGCTAAATTTGCGGTGGTTCAATTTGGGTCTATAGACGTGGAAACCCTCCACTGGAGAACTTCATTGGAAGATTCGGAAATCGGAGCGTTTTGCAAACGCTTACGGACGGGCGAGGGTGTTGCTCATTCCTTCGTCTGTGATCAACACCGTTACCATCTACCACTTCGTTGCAGATGATCGCCTGTCCAAAAAAATCCAATGCGAAGAAAGTGTTTCCACCCTCCTACATGGGATCTTGGGGTTCCTCTATAGGAACCGAAACCGATAGTTAAAACAGCGCGTCCGCATAGCATGTATACGTCGCCTCATCGAACAGCACAAATTGAACAGATGCTGGCGCGGTGTCGCTCTGTTGCAGAAAACCTCTCACCGTGGTCAGTGCAACGAGTACCGCTTTCTCTGTCGGGTAACCAAAGACACCGGTGCTAATAGAAGGAAAAGCGATACTTTGAACACCGTTTTCTATAGCAAGTCGGAGGCACTCTTGATAACAACTCGCAAGCAGTTCAGGCTCACCCGAATTTCCACCGTCCCAAACGGGTCCGACGGTGTGAATCACGTATTTTGCGTGGAGATCGCCGCCTGTCGTAATAACCGCTTTACCGGTAGGACAGCCCCCCTCACGGGCGCGAATCTCCGCACAGGCTTGCTCGATGGCATCGCCACCCGCGCGACGTATTGCACCATCCACACCACCACCACCGACAAGCGCACTGTTCGCTGCGTTCACGATAGCATCAACCGGTGCTTTGGTTATGTCGCCTTGGATGAGTTCTAAACCGGTTTGTGCAATCTGTGTTTTCATTTTTACCTCCTCTGAATCAAACCTGTTCTGTGCAGCTCCTGTAAGATAAAGGGTTCTATAGGCATATCACCTTTTAGTTGTGTGTAACCAACCCCTTGGTCGGTACAGAAGCGTTGTAAGGTGTCGCAAAATGTCTGTTGTTGATTCTGGTATTGCGAGAGCGTTTCCGGATTGATTGTGATGGGTCTCGTTACGCCGGTTTCGGCATCCTCTACCAACCAGTCTCCACCCGTAGATCCGTTTTCCAACATCTGCGGGTTCATCTCCTCTGGACTCATCAGGTGGATAGCTGTGAGCGAGAAGCCGCGTCCTGCAAGCAATGTGAAGCCCTGTTCATAGCCATTCGGATCCAAAAAATCGGAAAGAATGACAACAGCGCACGGGTGTCGTTGATACATCGGAAGCTGCTTGAGACATTCCGTCAGCCGCGTTTGCCCATCATCTGCAACAATTGCGGTCAAGATCCTTGTGAGACGTGAAAATTGTGATGTACTCGACACGGGTGGTAGTGCAACGGAGAGCCGTTCAGCACAGGTATAGACAGCAACACTATCCGTGTGCCCCAAAGCGATATAGCCTAATGCTGCGGCAATCTGTTTGGCACATGCTAACTTGGTGGGTGAACCAAACGCCATAGAACGACTGTTATCAATGAGAAGTGCAAGCGGTAATCCCTCGTCAGCGTGGAAGAGTTTGATAAAGAGTTTCCCCAAACGCGCATAGATGTTCCAATCGACATGCCGTAGGTCGTCGCCAGGTTCATAGACGCGATAATCGGCAAACTCCATACCTACACCCCGGTTCAGACTCCGGCGCTCACCTCTGAATTTACCTCGGAACGAGCGATAGGATCGGATATGGAAGGGTTCAAGCTGCTTTAAGAATTGCGGTGTAAGCATTTTAATGATACCTTGCGGGAGAACAAGGGAATTAGGAATTTGAGGGTTTTTGATCAGCATCCGCCTACGCCGTTGTTGCAGGCTACGTTTTGGGTATTACTAAAAATACAAGCCTGTAAAGATCGAAGAAACCTATTATGAATACTGATTCAAACAATCTCCCGTATATCCGCCTACGCCTGTTTTGCAATGAGGATGCAGGCTTATGTCTTTAACCATTCTTAATACGGGTCGCACTCTTTTCCTGTAGGAGCGAGCTGTGCTCTCGATCTTACTGGATTCCTACATCCTTTTTAGTCTCCAATATAGTATTTGACACAATTATTGGAAATAGGTTTATGCGAGTTGGATTTCAGTGGAAAGTCGCGACCGGGAGGTCATTCCGACAAGATGGGTCGTCAGCAATCAGCAAAGAGCGGAAGAGTTCGGAATTAGAAATCTCTCCTACAAGTGTTTGTCGGCATGCTTCATAAAGGAATGCTACGGCGTTAGCGTAAACGGTCAATCGTCTTCCGATAGCGGGTTTCCATCTCAGGTCCTTGGGACTGCAAGTACGCCTGTTCAGAACGACGCGCTGCCTCGGTTGAAGGGAGGACCGGGATATCAATGTCTGCCGTGCTAATCTGGTCGTTGCCCCATTTGTATGCGACAATTTCACCTTTGCTGATGATGAGGTTCATTCCGACGTTCGCTTCTACAATCGGCACACCATTTTCACGCGCTCTGGCGAGCACAGTCTGATTCTGTGCCTTGCCCTTTGAACCATACGAGGGAATTAGGAGGAACTGTGCCCCGTCTAAAACAAGTGTGCGCGCAATCAGCGGATTCCACCTATCGTTGCAGATTAAAATGCCAGCACGCCCGAAAGGTGTATCGAAAGCGCGAATCGTTTCGCCGATGCAATTGAAGTTCCACGATGGATGTGTCCCTTCGGCGAACTGCGTTTTGTGATAGGTGCCGCAAATGTCTCCATTGGCATCAATAAACACAGCGGAATTATAGACAGAAGCAGTCCCACACCGTTCAGCGAACCCGAAACAGAGACAGGTTTTGAGTTGGCGTGCTAACCGACGGAATCGGTGGATATAAGCACCGTCGAGCGGCTCAGCGATTTCAAGCATTGCCTCTGGTGCCGCCCTGCCTTCGATGACATCCATGACGACATAACCCTCAAGGACCCCCTCTGTTGCCAAAATCAACTGAGGGGTATCCTTGGCGGCTTCAACGAAGAAAGCCTCCAGTTTCTCAGCGTTGGAGGCTTTATCCCATTTGGTAGGTTTCAACGAAATTGCGGAAACTTTGATCGACGCATACATATTTTAATGATACCTTGCGGGAGAACGACGGAATTAGGAATCTGACGGTTTTTTCAGAGTATCCGCCTGTGCCGTTGTCGCAGGCTACGTTTAATGTTTCGTTCTCGTCTACTCAACCCAGCCTACGATAAATTCCTATAGGCGAGGTTTTAAACTCGTCTACTTTTTCAGAAAGGACATCGGTGCGGTTAGAAACCGCACCTACCTCGCTTGAAGGAAATGGAAAGACTTTACCTATTTCGGGTAAGCAGTATCCAGAGAGAGAATCGCATAACTGGTTGCTAACACAGGAAGTGCCTCCATCCAACGACTCTCCTCATTTACCCAAGACCCATCGGGTTTCTGGACCCCAATCAGTTTTTCTGCCAGTTCTCGGTACCAATCGTGCGAGATACCTTTCGCGTCCGTAAGAACGGGTTCACCGTAAAGTCGTAACGCCTTCGCCATCGTATGATAGTTGTAGTATAGACCCTGTGCACCCATACCGTAGTTTTCTTCGGTTGTGAAGTGTTCTTGAATCCACTTGACCGCGGCTTGTACACGTTCATCGTCTTTAGCGACATTGGCGTAGATGAAACTCAACAATCCGGCATACGTCATGCTCCCATAGGAGCGCGGGCTTCCCGCGGTATCTGTGCCGGCTTTGCTCTCACCGTCAGGCGAATAGATAAAGCCGCCATCGTTGCCTGCCCACGACTGGTCGTTGCTCTCACTCCGATTCTGTGTGCGTTCCAGAAACTTAATCGCCTTGTCCCAGACCTCTTGGTCGTCGGAACCGCTCTCTTTTAACGCTTGGATGGCGAGGTTCAGATTGGATAGGTCATGCACAGTCTCACGACTTCCATAACCGATCCCACCATGATAGACGCTCTCTTCATCTGTGACCTGTAAACTTTTCAGGAAGACTTGCGCCCTTTCAATAATAAGCGCGTATTCTGGGTTGCCGGTTGAGGAAAGTGCCATCACTGAGATAGCGGTATTGTAATTCGGCAGTGCGGGTTGCATCTCGATATCATAGATGGCACCGTCCGGCTGTTGCATCGCAAGCAATCGCTGAAGTCCCTGCTGGATAAAGGGATGCTCTGCCTCCGAGTACTTGTTCTGAGGATGTCGTAAAAAAGCGGTGAGTGCAAGAGCCGTTATGCCCGGATGATTGGCGAATAGCCCGTCTTCGGCTTGCTGTCCCTTCAGCCACTCCAACCCGCGGTCAATACTCGCAACGACCTGCTCGTTTAATTCGTGATAGGCTGATGTGTCCGTCTCGTGCTCCGCCGTTATACCACTCTGGACAACGGTAAGTATGAGAAGCAACGCCAATATGAATCCACACTGTATTTTCATTTTCATGCTGTTTCTCCCTTTCGACAAGTTATTTGTTAGTTATGATATTAGCAAATACAATGCCAACTCTAAAAGCCTGTTTCGGCGTGAATTCTTGGAATTCAATGGATAATTGTGTCAAAAACTGAACGCTATTGTCCACAATCTGAACATTTTAATTTACCTTGCGGTTAAAGACCGTAGGTCAGGGATTTGACGTGCCTTCCTCAAAAGTCGACTGCGCCGTTGTTGTAGGCTTACGGTTTTGAAACTAACGAAGAAATCGCGCCTATAGCCGGACGGTTTCTCCTGTTTCAGCAGACTGCATCGCCGCGTCGTAGACTTGCATGAGCTTGCGAATCTCCGCAGGCTTGACCACCAATTCCTCACCGTTGTTCAGCACATCCGCGATATTCTGATAATAAGACTTCCACGTCGTCTGAACGCTTTCAACAACGAGTTCTCTGTTCTCGTCGCCTGCTTCTGTCCAGACCTTCGCATAGTTTTCGGGATCCTGCTGCGCGGCATCAATATTACCGGCTACCATTGGTCCCTCCTGTGGGTCCAAGCCGTATTTGATCAACCCACCTAAATCGCCGACGATA
Source organism: Candidatus Poribacteria bacterium (assembly GCA_021295715.1). Taxonomy (NCBI): domain Bacteria; phylum Candidatus Poribacteria; species Candidatus Poribacteria bacterium. Next base: position 159,182 of record JAGWBV010000003.1, read on the forward strand.
TACCAACGCGGTTTCTCTGCTTTGGAGAGGTTACCAATCTCAATTTGATACCGTACATCGTTCTCAAACTTAATGATGAGGTTGGCGTAGTTGCCGATATCAATGTCCCATCTCGAATTGTAGTGAACGTCGCAATACACAGATTCAACCGGTGCCGTTACGAGTTGTAGCGCCTGATCCACGAAGTGTGCGGGCCAGTCGTAAAGGATGCCACCACTCTGGCTTTTGACACCGCGCCAACCACGAGGCGGTCCGTATCGCATAATCGCGACCTGAAAAAGGTAAGGCGTTCCAAGCAAACCGTCATCAATAATCTTTCTCACGGTGTTGTAATCCCAATCCCACCGGCGATTATGAAAGACGCTGAGCAGGACGTTGTTCCGCTCGCTCGCCGCAATCATCGCGTCCGCCTCGGCGGTATTCATTGCCATGATTTTGTCTGTGACGACGTTCTTACCGGCATCCATCGCCTTGATAGAGAGTTCGGCATGTGTATCGTGCGGCGTAGCTAACACAACGAGGTCCACAGCGTCATCTGCGATGACTTCGTCAATCGTTTGGTACATCTGTACCTTTGGATATGCCTCGCGTGCGGCTTCACGGCGTTCGGCATCCCGTGTTGCAATAGCATAAAGATTCAGTCCATCTGCCAAACCGACGAGATAGGTATGGAAAGCGCGTCCAGCATATCCGTAGCCAATAACGGCTGTATTTACCATTTTTAATTTTTCCTTGCGGGTGAATAACGCGGGTTTCAAATTTAACATGCCTTCTTATCGAGTCGCCTGCACCGTTGTTGCAGGCTACGGATCCGATTCTAAGAAGACTCTACAAAATACCCGCTGTAAGCGTGGTAGAGGGCAGAACCCTTATCATCAAAAAGTCGCCATCCATTACATTATGGACTCCGTTATTGTTTTTGATCGTTCAGGGTCCAGTCATAATCCAAGTAGCGAAACTCAACGTCTGTCGATTCCAAAAATTCTGCGTCTTCAGGCGGTAGGTAGTCGGCGAGGAAATCCGCTATGCCGTCGTACCCCTCTTTGAAATCGTCTTTGTACCATTTGAAAATTTTAGAGACATGAACGTGTCGTTTCGCGCGATCAATCCGAACATGTTCAGGATTCCGAAGAAAGTTGAGGGTTGCGGTCTCAAGACGTTCCTCAATCGTATCGGCAGAATACGCACGGGTCCACAAAGGTGGACAACTCCTCGACGCACATACAAGGACGAAGTGGACACGCGGATCCACGAATTCTGTGCGGACAATGTCGTGTTCAATCTGATCCGGACTGTATATCTTACCCGAAACGTGGAACTTCAGTCGAGAGAAAAATCCGTTGAAGAGCTTGACCTTTCGGACACTCGTTATCGGATAGTGGTCAATAACGCCTTTAATAACAAGCGCATTGTAAGCGTTCACCCAAAACACCAGTTGCGCATTATAGGATAACGCCTCTGGATTCGCAACAGCCAATAGGTCCAGATACGCCTCAAATTTCCCAGGTTTCGCCTTCAGTTTTGTATAATCGACCCGTCCCTTTTCATCGACATGTTCCCGCAAAACCTGATCAAACAGGTCATGAGAAAAAACAGTGCCTTCCGCGGGCTGCTGGATTCGTGAATCCGTTTCGACACGGAAGTGATAAAGAAAAAGAATGCTGCATAAGGATAAAAGTAAAAGACATACAATTAGGATACGTTTTTTAACAGTCATCAGTCTTCGGTTGTCGGTTGTCGGTTATAGTAACTCAAATTGCTACTTACAAGATTTTAGGTAGACAGCGACCTTTTTGATTAAAAATGGTTCATGAATCTCAGGCGTTTTATAGCGTAGACTGTGAGTCTGCGTCATAATATGCACAACCTAACAGATTATGCTACAAAGTGGCAGCTTAGTGCTGTGTCACTCCTAAAATGATGGATGTGGGCAGCCACAAGGGACTGCCCCTACAGGGAAAATCCCTTCAACCCAACACAGCATTAGGTTATAGTAAAGCCATAATTATGAATACATGTAAAAGGGTGAGGTTAGGAGGAAAATCCGCAGAACCACCCTATCAAAAACCGCAGACAACACCCCAAGCGACACCTCGCCAGCAAAGGTGAAGTGTCCTCACGCATACTCTTCCAAAACGTCCCGGTCGATGTCAATGCCCAATCCGGGTGCCTGTGGAACGTCAACGTATCCATCAACGGCATTAATCGGTTGCGGTGCCAAGGCCGTTCGGAGACGGTTTTCGGTCATATCGAACTCCAACAACGAAGGAATCGGATTGAGTGCGTGGGGTGCATCTGGGAGTGTGGCTTGCCAGTGCAACGTCGCAGCGAGGCGGATGCTACCACCCCACATGTGAGGCAGCACTCGCACGTAGTTCGCACTCGCCATAGCAGCGATTTTTCGGCACTCCGTGAAACCGCCTGCGATGCTCAGATCGGGTTGCACAATATCCAACCCACGTTCCTGCAGTAGGTCTCGGAACGCCCAGCGTCCTTTCAGCATCTCACCACCAGCGATTCTCACCTTCAATGCGTGTCGGATCTCTCGATAACCCGTTACATCGTCACTCGTAATCGGTTCCTCATACCAGAAAAGGTCATAGTCCAGAAGTTTCTGTCCGACATCAATTGCTGTCCCGACATCGTATCCACAGTTTGCGTCAACAGCGAAGAGAGTATCGTCTCCAATGGCGCGTCGGACTGCAGCGACGTTTTTGACATCATAAGCCTCGCCGAAACCGATTTTCATCTTGACAGCGGGGAACCCCGCATCGACGTATCCTTTCGCCTCGTCCATCAACGCTTGCGTTATGTCGGGTTTGTCTTTCTTGAAGAGTCCGCTGGCGTAAGCCGGAATCTTCAATCGGAATGCGCCACCGAGGAGTTGATAGATGGGCATGTCCAATGCTTTGCCCATGATGTCCCAGAGTGCAATGTCTATGCCGCTCAGCGCACCAATATCGCCGCGCATCGCCTCCCAAATCCGTTCCGTGTCAAAAGGTGATTGTCCTATGAGATGTGCTTCAACTGCAGCAGCGGACGGAACGCTCACGCCTTCACCCCAACCGGTAATGCCGGCATCTGTGCAAATTTCGACGACGACGGCAGTTCGCGTGCTCGTCCAACCGCGTGAGTTCGCGAAGGATTCAACGAGTGGATAACGTAAATTGTAGGTTTTAACGTCAGTGATTTTCATAGTTTGGGTGTTTACGGTGTGGTTTTAGACCGTTCTTTGTGTCGTATTGGTATTCACAATGTCCCTCTATTTTACCACATCTTTATATTTTTTGCAGGAAAAACGGAAATAGGATAGCAATCGGCAGTCAGCCTCAAAAAGGCGGCAGGTACATCATCCAAGTGAGCGAAATCGGGATTGGAAATTCCTCCCATAGCGGAGAGTTTGTAATTCTGGGAAAGTCGCGATCGGGAGATCGCTCCTACAGAAGATAACTATCAGCGGCCGGCAGTCAGTTTTAAGTTGCCCCATGTTGTTGTGAGTTTTCCGTAGGGGGTTACGGCGAATCCGCCACTATTTGGAATGCTATCACCAGTGACAGTGATGTTATCAAAGCGTGCTGTATAATTTGCGAGACCGAAGCCGACACCGCCTGTCAGGACGTTAGTAAGTTTACCTGCCTTTACTTCAATTTTTTTCCCGCCATGCACAAAAGCAAAATCATCACCTGTTTCCACAATTTTCTCACCATTTGACGAAAAAGTGAAGTTTTCACCCTTAACGCTTAACTTTAGATGTGCCCACTTGTTTAATCTTAAAAGCGGGTGAGGTTCAAAGTAGAGAACTACAAATTCTACATCGTGCAAATCGCCCGTCACACAACTCAACAATGATCCGGCGAGAGGATCGTCCAGTACCACCGGGTCCGCAAACCTACAGTAGAACAACACACTTCCCTTAACCCGTGCTGCAATCGCTATAGCCCCCCTACCGTGTTTTTTTTCTGGCTTGACATCAAATTCTAAAGTATAATCCTCCCACGTTTCATCACCTGTTGTGAGTAAACGCATAGCCGGATCAGGACTTACGGCGTGAAGTTCATCATTGACGATCTCCCAAGAACCGGGTGCCTTATTCAGTTGGACCAGTTCCTGCCATCCTTCCAAATCTTTGTCATCAAAGGTTTCCAAAAATGTGCCTGACCAGCCGGAAAAGGGCAAGAGGAGAAGGACAGTGACAATACATATACATTTCATTATGCGTCTCCTCCAGTTTGCGATTAGAAGGTGAATTTTGGGTTTCGGAAACCGAATCTACCACTGTTCTTCAAGAGGAATGTGGAACATCCTGCCATGTCGGGTGGCAATGTAAAGTTTGTGATTGCTGACGACAAGAGAACCAACTTCATCTGGAACACTTGGAGAAATCTGATACCATCTTCCACGGTCATCCAAACGATAGACCCCCGTATTACCCGCACCATAAACGTTTGTGTGGTCGACGGCGAATCTATCTATGACGGGACGCTCACCCATTGCATCGGTGAGCACACGCCAGTGTTCGCCGTTCTGTGAAGCCAAAACACCTTCATCCGTTGCGACATAAACCCTTGATCCTGCAAAAATTATTTCCTTGAAACGGGTAAAGCGAAGCGGAAGGATTGGTGTAACATCTTTCCAACTGTTCCCTTCATCAAGTGATTGAAACAACTTACCGTCCTGTTTCCCGACGTAGACGGTTTCCTCCGAGGCGGCTAATTCAAAGCTTTTACCAATTCCATAATCAAGCGTGCTATCGGTGTCTACGAATCCCGTGTCTGTCCATTCCGAGTCGTCGGGCTTCCACCTGAAGAGTCGGTGCTTCCATTCGGCGTAGAACATCTGTCCACTGACTGCGAACCCACCAACGCCGCTATAGTCTTTAACCAAGGACGCTACTCCTGCTGGAAAGTCCTCATTTTCTTCATTATTATCTGACAAAAGTTCCTGTTTGAATTCTTCTGTCCATGCCTCTAACTCAATAGACGAGAATTCCCGTTCAAAAGTGGGTCCCCCTTGAACCGGGACAAATGTGTTGTCACCTGCAGATAATTGAAAAAGGCGTAGGTTGTCGTTTCCGGGGGCGATTCCATAAAGAACGTCGCCAACAGTTTCTAAGTGTGAAGCGAGAGAAAAATGCAGCGGAGAAACCTCTTCTCCTATCCCTTCAAGCGCGTGCTTATCCGAATCAATTCCAACGGTTTCCCACACCTCCCCCCCGTCAACTGACTGAACGAGTCCCCTATCGGTCCGTGCATAAAGTCTATTGTTGATTGCGACGAGATCCTGTATTGTTGTTTCCATTATCCCGTTCGTAAATGGATGCCATGATTTGCCGCCATCAGTTGTGCGATGAATACCAAATGAACCACCCTTGTAAAAAGTATTCTTGTCTGCCGTTACAACCCCTTGTGGTAAAAGCGTTTCGCCAGTGTTCGTCAGAACTACCGCACCAAGTGCTGCACTCCGAAAGGGGGATCCATTTCCGTGCGTTATTTCAGTCCACGATGCCCCTAAGTCAATTGAGTGGAAAACCCTCTCTAAACTTGGACTGTCCGTGATGTGTATCTGTACTGCAATATTTTCGATTGATTGGGAAAACTTCCATCTTGCTGGCTCAGGTCCCGCTACAACATAGAGATTATTTTCAAAAACGGTTAGAGACAGGATGGCTTGCTCGGATGGATGGACGGGTAATCGCTCCCATACATCTGAATTGAGGCGGTAGAGCCCCTTGTTTGTGCCAGCAAACACCGTGTTTTTAACCGCAGTTGCTGCATAAACATTTTCGACTGTGAGTCCATACTCCAAGGGATCCCAGTGGACACCAGCATCTGTGGATCGGAAAATGCCTTTCGTTTGAAGGGCGAGATACATTATAGGACGTGGTTGTGAGTTATGCGCGCCTGTTTCATTCATGATGATAAGTCCAACGGCATGTCCCGCTGGTCGGGAGCAAAAGACCTTCCACGTTTCACCATTATTCGTTGAAGCGAATATTTTATCGGTGGAAACAATATAGAGGGTGTCCCCAAACTCAGCCATCGGCATCCGGAACTGCCCCATTGGTATACTCGTGTTGATGAGTGTCCATGCGGTTGCGTCCGGTGCCAATCTATAGATACCTGTCGGTGCCGCCGCGTAGAGTGTGCTTGTAGATGCAACAAAGATATCGAACACATTACCCCCGTGAGGTCCGTTGGTTCGTGTCCATTGCGAATTATCGAACTTCGCGGAATTCTCCTGCGTATTGGATGCCAAAACCGTCTCGGTCATTTGTTGACCCAGACCCCAGTTTTCGCTCGGCGTAACGGCACGACCAACTTGATTCTGAACAGTAGGCTTTGAATCAATGTTGCGCACAAGAGGCGCGTCAATAATCTCAATCGTGGACTCAGATTGTGCCTCTAAACTGTAAGGTTTCTGAAAACGGGTCATGTATTGATTGCTCACACCCAGCAGCAGTATAACCAAGACGGCAGTCGCCCCAAAAGCCGTCCATGGGAGTAGCGGTTTCCCAATAGGAGGCGGTGTCGGCTTCAGGTCAGCGACTTGCCGCATGATGTTCTCGATCAAATGCGTAGGTAATAACACACCACCAAGGACATCTTGAACCAAGAGTTCTTCTTTTTCTTGCAAGCGCTTTCTTGCCCGGTGCAGGCGACTATGAATCGTTTTCACGGACACACCCAAGAATTTACCAATTTCCTTCGCGTTCATTTCGCCGAGGTAGTAGAGCGTAACAACCGTGCGTTCGCTCTCTGGCAGTCTGGATAGGAGTCTTTTGACGATTTCACTACGGCGTTCAATGGCTTCTGTCTCACGTTCTCCCGATATATAATGGCCATAGGAGTATTTTTCTACTTCTTCCGCACGTGTTCCTTCCAGCGATTGCAAAGTAGGCTTTTTCTTTCGTATCCAATTGATACAGAGCCGATTTGCGATGACATAGAGCCATCCGGCAAACTGATCGTGATTCTTGAGCGTTGAGAGTTTTTTGTACGCTTTGAGGAAGGTGTCTTGCGTAATCTCTTCGGCATAGTGAAAATCGCCAATCTTCCGCCATGCAAGGGCGTGGACACTCTTTCGGTATTTTTGAACCAAGGTGCTGAATGCCGCGTCGTCGCCCGATAAGGTGCTGCGTATGAGTTGAACATCATTTTCTTTTTCCATTAGGATTCTCCATGATAATGAATAGTTTAGTCGCCCTGAACATCCGCAAGCTAACGATCTCCACTCAAATATCTGTCCAGAAAAACTTCAAAAACGCCACGGTTGTTAACACTACAGCAAAAAAACAGAGCAGCAAAACATCCACTGTAGACCGGCGCAATGTCTCGCCTAAGGAAGTTAAGATCACATTTGGGGGTGGCGCGATTTTTTCCTCACTTGACTGAGATGGATTCATACGAGCTGCCATTTGTGCTATCTGTGCAAAGGGATCATCTGAAATATGAGTGAAGTAATCCGTATTGAGTTGGGCATAGTAGGAGTCGCCGGTTTGAAAGTAGGTATCCCTTTTTAACTTTCCTGTCTGTGTTAAGTTCATGACGAGAAAAGTTAAGGAAGATGTCGGCGTGATTCGGGAAAGTGTCTCGCCCATGGACTCTTGTCTCGCCTTCTCACGTTGATATGCCCTGTCAATTTTGTTCGCTTGATTCTCGAATTTCAGTCGATATTCCGTCTCAATAGGTTCGCGGAGTTCTCGCAAATTGTCCTCGCCATCGGGTCTTATCTCAAGGCGGCCTCCTGCGGCTTCCATAATTTTTTTTGTAATCTTCTCATCCTTCTCTGCATTGAGATTATTGCGAATTGCCGTCTTTTCCATATAGACACTCTGCGCTGTTCGAGCGGGTGTGATAAGCTTAGCGGTAACAAAACCAGCGCGTGGTGCGATCAACACGGCAAGTACCCAGACGGTGAAAGCGACGATGAGAACTGTTTTGGAATCGTCCAGATAGGTAGAGATCACCGTTCCTATCGAAAAAAACACCGCAATATAGAGCAGCGAAGCTCCGGTGAGGCTGAGTACCCGTGGAAAAACGTCGGACTCACCCAACGGGAACCCCTGCCAGACAAGCACGAGTAAACCGAATAGAAATGCGACTAAGAACGGCCACCGATCAATTTGCTCCATAGAAAGAGGTCACGCGGTAATGCATTTGCTAAGGTAATTCGCAGTGTCCCGGCTTCCCTTTCCCCGGCAACGGCATCAAATGTAAACAGGAGCGCGAGCAGACTGAAAACAGTGCTGACGACAAACAGAAAGTCAAGGTGTCCTAAAGCATAAGAGAGCGGCGCCTCCGCCAGTGTTGTTGAACCCCGTCGGACACCATTACGGGTCATTCCAAGATAGGTGGGGAGTGCTTCCTCTAACCCGTTCGCGAAGACGCTCAACGGCGTTGGGTTAATGGGCATTTGGCGGTGCCTCTTTCGCTTCAGCACTCGAACGTTTAACTGCCTCCTGATAGTCTACTCGATTCTGGCGATAGTGTCGATAATTGATAGAAAGTGTGAGTGGGATGAGCAGGACACACATCAAAAGGAGCGCGACAAATCGGACGCTCAGAATATGATGCATTATCTCTTTTTGAATTAAGGTTATTAACATTAAAGTGTCTCCATTTCCAAATCGCGGTATGATACGCTTCAATTATTTAAAGACACAATTTTAGCGGCAAAACTTGCATAATCTGAAAAAACCAAAATTTTAACAGGACTTACGCACTGCGAAATGAATTGCACTACTACGAACCATGCGCCTTTTGAGAAACAGGCATCCTTCAAAGGATAACCCTTACGTTTGTAGTGATGCGATTTATCGCATCAATGCGTAAGTCCTATTTAAGCTAAAGGTTAATCAAAGACATTCAATTTTCCATTTATGGATTATGGACACGCCCCTCAATCTCCCCGCAAGCAGGGGAGGCGAGAGGTAGGTGTCTACTTAATTGTAAACTTTACTATAAAACGCCTTTCGCTTAATATTGCCCCACGTCATAGTGACCTTATCCTTCAGAGAAACCGCGAGCAAGGGACCCCGCATCGCGGTTCTGATTTCATCCTCGCTGAGCACACGACTCCATATCGCGACTTCATCGATGGAACCGCCTTCAAAGGCATACTGTGGCTTATTCTTCACACAGCCAATCCGCAAATCCTCCTTATTCGTGCCTTTGAAGTTGACGTTTTCGTTTAAAGTTTGGACTATAGATTCTCCGTCAAGATAGATTTTCACGCCATTATCCCCCACAGTCCCCACAATGTGATGCCACTTTCTATCCTTCATTGTATTATTAACCAGGATCATTTGCTGGTGTTGAAGTTCACCCGTTCCCAATACTATGCCAATACCGGAGCCATCCTCGAACCATCCGGCACCGCCAATATCCTTTTCATCGTAGACTGCCATACCGTATGCACTATGGCGATCTTTGCTACGAATCCCTTTATCGAACCATTGGGAAGAACGCCCCTTCCAATTCTCGTGATACACCCATGCCATCATCGTTATATCATCGTCGATTTTCAATTTATGGGAATCTGGGATATTCACACAATCTTCAGTCTCACGAGTGATACGGATTGCCTTCCCATATTTACCCATGACAAATTGCGTATTTTCGATAACCTTAGCATCCAGACCGTTGCCGGATTCATCAAGAATTTGCTTGTCCTTAACGTTGTCAAACGTAAAGTAAACAACAAGTCCTTTAGTGAGATCTGCTGTAGTGTATCTTGCTGTGATAAGTATCAGAACAAATAATATAAATTGGAGAAATACATGTCTCATTTTTGTCCTCCCATAGTAGAATAGTGTTTGCAAGCACTTGGATCCATCCACAATTTTCAAACTCTGACGGTTTTCGTTCAAATATCTGTGCGGAAGAATTTCAGAAACGCCACGGTTGCAAACCCACCTGCGAAGAAGCAGAGCAACAGCAAATCCAGGGCGGCATGTTGGAGTGTCTCCTCTAAGCTCAATTCCGCGAGCGACGGGGGTGGCATCGGGTCCGAGATTTCTTCATGAATAAGAGCCGCTTCTGACATTTTGCTGAACATCTCCGTATCGAGTGTCTCGTAGTAGCGGGTCCCAGTTTGGAAGTAGGTATTTCTTTTCGCCTGACCGGTGTGCGTAGCATCCGTCGCCAGAAAGATGAAGGAAGCCGTAGGCGTGATTCGGGAAAAGTTTATGCCGATTGCATCTTGGTGTTTTCTTTCCTGTTGGTAACGCCTGTCAAGTTGCGTCGCGAGGTCTCGGTATTTCAACCGGGCTTCCTCTTCAAGAGGTGCCATCTCCTCATTCATTTTGTCAACGAATTCTTCATCTAACCTAAAGAAGCCCGTCGTTTTCTCCCCCTGTAGGGCATTCGCATTAGATTCCTGTATCATTCTACCCATAATTTCGCCTCTTTTCGCTTCGAGGGAAAGCCGCATTTCTGCACGCCTCGCTGTCTTTTCCCTGTAGACGCTTTCCGCTGTTGTTGAAGTCGGCGCGACGATTTGCGCTGCGAGAAACCCAACACGTGGCAAAATTAGGACAGCGAACACCCAGATGGTAAAGGCAACGATGAGTGCTGTCTTGGAACTGTCGAAATAAATCGAGATCACCGCCCCCATTGCAAAAAAGACAGCTATGTAGAGCAGTGAGACAAGGGCAAGGCAAAGGACGCGCGGAAAGATGTCCGGTTCAGCCAACGGGAACCCCTGCCAGACCAGCACAAGTAAGCCGATAATTAATGAGATTAAGAACGGAAGGGTGAAGACGAGGTATCCACCGATGAGTTTGCTCCACAAAAAGATATCACGTGGCAGCGCGTTGGCGAGCGTTATCCGAAGTGTTCCTGCTTCTCTTTCGCCTGCGACTGCATCAAATGTAAACAGGAGCGCGAGCAGACTAAAGACAGTGCTGACAACGAATACAAAGTCGAGATGACCTAAAAGAAAAGCGATTGGCGCGGTAGACAGTGCCGCTTCCCCACGCTTTATCCCATTGCGTGTCATTCCGAGGGAATTCGGAAGGGCGGATTCTAAACCGGTCGCAAACACACTCAAAGGTGTGGGCTTAAGTATCAGTTTGGAAACCTCAAGATTCGGATCTGTCGTCTTTCTCTGTTTCCAAGGTTGTTCCGCCGGGTCCTTATTCTTTTCCTTTTCGACGGCTTCTTGATAGTCAACTTGGCGGTGGAGGTAACGACGGTAATTGATATGGAAGTTGAGCGGAATGAGCAGGACACACATCAAAAGGAGCGCGACAAATCGGGCACTCAGGATATGATGCATTATCTCTTTCTGAATCAGTGTTATTAACATTAAAGGACCCCTCATTGACTTGATTGGTATCGGGTAACAATTTTTGGACGATTCTTTGTTCAATAACACACTGCCGTTTATGAAAGGTTCCTAAGCGGACGTAGCAAACACCCATCCTATTCCATCAAAATGCTGTTGTTTTCACCCAGAATAACTGTGCTGTCACAATATTTAGGGTGACATTGTTTCGCGCCACATCTCAAATTGTAGCAGATAGAATTCAAAGCGTAAATCCATCTGAACGTGATCCACGATCTCTTTCAATTACTAAAGACACAATTTTGAGGCGAAAACTTGCATAATTTGAAAAAATGTAAAAAATTAGCAGTCGGTAGCCGGGATTCGGATATCCCTACTATATAGTTGCGAGTTACCAGTTGTGAGGAATTCCCTAACTCCCTTATTAGAGGGTGTGAGCGTCGCGACCAAGAGGTCGCTCCTATAGAAGATAGTGTTGGTGGTGGTGATTAGATGCAGGAGGTGGGAGGATTACCGGGCTTATGCCGTAAATTAACGGTTGGCGGTACAAATAGGCTTCAGTGGTTGGTCGTCGAGATTGTCTGAATTGGGATTTATAGGATTGAAGGAAAGGGCGAACATGGTGTCGCCCCTCCATTGCTAAATTCTGACACATCCGCGCTATATCCGAGCCTTGATTATAGGGTCGGGATCGAACAGGTATTGTCAACAAGGTTTGGTGCGATTACTCGTCCGGCGGATCCTCTGGGGGTTCGGGAAGGTCTCGGACGATTGCCTCTATTATTATTTGGACCGGTGGATCAGCCACACCTTCTGGAAGTTCGGGTGGATTGGGTGGTTCTATTATTATTCTGAGCGGTGGATCAGCCTCAGCTTCTGGGGGTTCAGGCGGTTTGGGAAGATCTCGGACGATTGCTTCTATGATCGCTTCTATTTCTGGGTCTACGACTACCTCTGGAGGTGCTATGACTCGTACCGGTGGTTCAACCATAACTTCCGGAGGTACTACTAACGGATCCGCCACAACTGACGACTCATTTTTCTCGGCGGATTGGCTTGTATCCATCGAGAGGTTGGGTGCTACAGGGTTTGAACCGCTTCCACAACTGAGCAGAGCGATCAGAGTCGTGAGTAAAACTAAGTACTTCATGATACTTTCCTTCATTGATAGGTGTTTTTCCATTACTTCAATCCGTTCCTTCGTAGGTGGGACTTCAGGGGTTAGTGTGGATTCTTGTGTGACTGTATTACTCGTTCATTTGCTTGAGTCTCCCCCAGAGAGTTGTCTGTTTCTCTGTACTCGGTGAGACGGGAAATGCAGTCTCTGGCACCCATGCTGGCATCGGTTGTAGCGGTAACCCATTGACGATTTCATGGGGTTCACCGGCATTCCCTTTAGCCTTGACGATATGGATGGTACATTTGCTATAGACTTCAGCGATGGGGACGCGTACACCCGGTGGGGGCAGATTCACTATCTTTTTCACAGAATAGGCGATCCACTCACCATCGGGAGACCATGCTGGATGTGTCGCCGACGACAATGCCCCAACCTGCGTTAGTTTTTGTGGATTGTTTCTATTCGTATCAATGACACGAATGTTTATGCCATCTTCAAATAGATTCCCAGCCGCAAAGGCGATCTGTTTGCTATTTAGGGACCATGTGCCTCCAGACGATGTGGACACATCTTGTTTCAGCTGTTTCCGACCTCTTCCATCGGCGGTCATTATATACAGGGCGGTACGTCTGCCATGAGTGGCGGTAAAGGCGATCCATTGACTGTCTGGAGACCAACCCGGCCTCCAGTTATTACCTTGGTTTGTCAACCGTCTAACGTTTGAACCGTCGGTATCCATTCTATAGACATCCAGATACTCTCCTGCTCGATCCGAGACAAAGGCGATCCATTTTCCATTTGGTGACCACGCGGGTCTCAGATTTCTGCCCTCATGGTTTGTTAACCGACGAGATGTCTTATTTTGGACGTCCATCACATAGATATTGGGAGTGCCTTCGTGATTGGATTGATAGGCGACATACCGTCCATCGGGAGACCATGAGAGCGAACCCATATTAGGCACGTCCGTTTTAATACGACGGATAATATTGCCAGTAGTATCTGCCCAGTGTATTTCAGCCGTTCCTGCTTGCTCAACGACATAGGAAAGCACTGGACCCTGAGCGGCTTGTAAACTGCTACTGAGCAGGAATGCGATACAGAATGCGATACAGGTTCGCGTGTATTTCATTTCAGAATGGCTCCTTTATTTTCCTTAGATATCTAACGCTGTTGGGAAACTGAATCTACTGTAGGTTTTCAAGCGGGATATGGGACATCCCACCTTGCTCAAGATCAATGTAAAGTTTATCATTACTGACGACAAGCGCGTCAATTCTACGCCGAATGCTTGGAGAAATCTGTTCCCACTTGCTATGGTCATCTAAACGATAAACTCCTGCATTACCCGCACCATAAACCTCAGTATGATCGACTGCGAATCTATCGATGACAGGACGCGTCCCCATTTTATCGGTGAGCACACGCCAGTGTTCGCCATTCTGTGAAACCAAGACCCCTTCATCCGTTGCGATGTAAATCGTTGCCCCGACAAAAATTATCTCTTTGAAACGGGTAAAGTGGAGTGGAAGGTTCGGTGTAATATCTCTCCAACTGTTCCCTTCGTCAAGCGATTGAAAGAGTGTGCCATTTCGCTTTCCGACGTAGACGGTCTGCCCTGCAGTCGCCAATTTGAATCCTTGCCTCCAAGGCCTACCCCTCCACGAGTCTTCGGTGAGGTCTACTAATCCGGTATTCGTCCACTCTGAATCGCCGGTTTTCCATTTGAAAAGTACTCGCTGGTATTCCACGTAGAACGTTCCATCATTGATTGCAAATCCGCCGGTTGTTGCCCGGGTTGCTGCACTACGCAACGCACTTATCAACCGCGAATCCATTTCCATGCGATTATAGAGAGAGATATATTTGGCTTCCGTAATATTTTTCCATAATTCAGTGGACAACATTCCTGCATGAAAAGCGGGTATCCCTTGAACTGGCGAGAAGACATTGGTATCCGTAGATAAGCGGTAAATCCGCAGATTCTCTTTTTCAGACGTAATCGCATAAAGCTCGCCCTCCTCAACCACCAAGTTTGAATTAGAAGAGAAATTAGTGGGAGACTGCTCTTCCTTCGTCGATTTGGAATCTATCAGAACGCTTTTCCACGATTCACCCGCATCGGTTGATTGGGCAATATCACGGTAGGTATACGCATAGAGTCGGTTGTTGAATGCCACCAAACTTCCTATCTTCGTCCCTATGATCCCATCCATAAATGGGTACCACGATTCACCGGCGTCAATTGTTCGATAAACCCCGTTCGTTCCAACCGCATAAAAAGTCGTTCCGTTTACGCCTATATGTCGTGAATTAAGACCCGTCAACGAACGCGTGTTAACGCCAAGCTTTGTCCAAGTTTTTCCCGCATCTGTTGACCGAAATTGCTCAGAACCGTTTAAAACGAGCGTCTCGCCAGCGACCCAAAATTCTATAGTCCTACTTGCCGTAAAAAAGAGAGGCTCATTTTTAGGCGTTATCTCCGTCCACGATTTACCTAAGTCGTCCGAGTGGAAAATCGCTCCTCTGAGTGCTTTTGGATTTACTATTATCCCTTTTTTCGTTTCACGCGAGTGCCACATGGACAGATCCGAACCGACACCAACATAGAGATTGTTTTCAAAGACTTTCAGGAAATGGATAGCATTGGAGAACTGCACGGGCACCTGCTCCCAACGATCTGCGTTGAGACGGTAGAACCCGGTGTCAGCCTCAGCAAAAGCTTCGTTTTCAAAGGATTGGGTAGTTTTGAAGATTTCCACCGGCACCTGCTCCCATCGCTCTGCACTGAGACGGTAGAGTCCCTCGTTTGTGCCAACAAATACCGCGCTTCCTATTCCGACCATTGCGCGTATGCGTTTACCTGTCAATCCTTTGTCAAGGAGTTCCCATCGTGTACCGGCATCCGTAGATCGAAAAACGCCTTCATCTCGAAACGCAAGATACATTGCAATGCCTGTTCGCGAAGGCATGATTTGCGGTGCATCGGTTACGATCAGCCCAACATGATAAGGTCCCTCTGGTCGAGGACAAAAGGCGTTCCATGTCTCTCCATCATCACTGGAAGCGAAGATTTCATCATCAGAAACGATATAGAGGGTTTCGTTATACTCTGTCATAGACATATAACCGCCAGGGGTTGAGATATCCGGGACGATGCGTGTCCAAATAGATGTGTCCGCTGTTAACCTATAGACCCCCGTTTGTGTGTCAATGTAGAGTGTGCCGTCAGACGCAGCAAAAGTATCAAAGATGGGGGTCCCTTGTGGACCACTTGCCTGTGTCCACTGCGCTGTAGAGAATTTAGCGGGTCCATCCGATTCCTTAATGGTCGTCAAATGTGCTTCAGAAGTCTGTAAACCGGCACTGTTGTTTTTACCCGGGGACACAGCACTTCCGGTCTGATTCCGGACACTCGGTTTTGAATCACTCTCAAGCGTGAAAGGCACATCAATGATTTCAATGGTCGGTTCGGATTCTGCCTCAAAACTATACGGTTGTTGAAAACGGGTGAGGTAGGGTTGACTCGCGCCTAATAGCAAGGTGATTAGAAGAGCAGCGGTGCCGAAAGCAACCCACGGGAATAGTGGTTTCGCAGTCGGAGGCGGTATCGGTTCCATGTCGGTGATCTGTCGCAGGATATGGCTTGTTAGGTTTTCCGATAACTGGACACCACCGAGAACCTTTTGAACGAAGCGTTCTTGGTCATCCAGTAAACGTTTCCGTGCCCGACGCAATCGGCTCTTAATCGTGTTCACGGATACACCGAGGAATTTGCCTATCTCCTTGGTTGTCATATCACCGAGATAGTAGAGTGTTACCACCGTGCGTTCACTTTCCGGTAACTTCTTCAACAATTTCTTGACGACTGTATACCGACGCTCAAGCGATTCTGTTTCGCGTTGCTCCGATACATAGCAGGCATAAGAGAATTCCTCTATCTCTTTTATACTCATTGCCTCCAACGATTGCGCCGCAGGCTTGTGTCTTCGGAGCCAATTGATGCAGAGTCGATCCACAATGACATAGAGCCACCCGGCAAATTGGCTGGGATTCTTGAGCGTCGAAAGCTTCTTGTATACCTGAAGAAAAACGTCTTGCGTAATTTCCTCAGCATAGTGAAAATCGCCAATCTTCCGCCATACGAGGGCATGAACGCCCTTTCGGTATTTTTGGATCAAGACACCAAATGCCTCGTCGTCGCCCGATAAAATTCTATGAATCAGTTGAACGTCGTTTGTTACCATCAGGATCCTCCATGATGCACGAACAAATTTGGTCGCACTCACATTCCTACGAAACAGAGACACCTACCCTTCACAAAGATATTATAGCAGAATCGATAATTAAGTGGACATGCAGGGATGTAAAGAAACTTCGCAAACGTCACAAATGCTTCATTTCAAAAGGCGGAGGGTTTCCTCAATGTCTGCCGTGAGGACCTGATCGCTTTCCCACCTCGCGAGTTTCAACGCGGTTCGGAGATCCACTTTTGCCTCTGAGATGTTGCCGATTTCAACCTTTGCACACCCCCGTTTATAGTAGACTTCGGCATAATCAGGCTTCATGTAAACCGCTGTATCATAGTCCTTGGTGGCTCCACTATGGTTTCCCAAATTCGATCGTGCCTCGCCTCGAGTTTTGTAGACTTCAGCAAGCTCAGGGTCAAGCAGAATCGCGGCATCACAATCTTCAATCGCTCCTTTACTGTCGCTAAGTTGCAATTTCACAACGGCTCGCTTGCTGTAGACATAAGCAACAAAGTCAACATCCTCTGGGGCGAGACGGACAGCCTCGTCATAATCTTTGATGGCTCCGTCCTTGTCCTCCAATTTAGCCTTTGCGTCAGCACGATGGACGTATGCACTGGCAAGCATCGCATTCCCTGGATTCAGGCGAATCATTTCGTCATAATCTTCAATAGCACCCTGATTGTCTCCTACATCAAACTTTGCGATCCCGCGATTAAGATATGCAACGATGAGGATACCCCGGGTGTTTGGTTTCAGACGAACCGCTTCATCATAATCTGTGAGAGCTCCGATCTTATCCCCTGAATCCAATTTCGCGCCGGCTCGTTTAACGTAGGCAAACGGAAGCATGATGCCCTTCGGTTTTAGACGAATTGCCGTATTGTAGTCTTCAATCGCCATTTCATAATCTTCCAAATCCACCCTTATATTTCCGCGGTTAAGGTAAGCCTCAACATTCTCCGGATCAAGGCGAATCGCGATGTTATAGTCTTTGATGGCTCCCTTATGGTGTCGCACGTTCCTTTTCGCTACACCACGATTCACGTAGACAGCCGCATAATCGAGCCCAGTGCCAATAGCGGCATCGTAGTCTTTGATAGTCCCCCTATAATCTCCTAAACTATATTTTGCTGACCCTCGTTTGGCATAGGCAGCCGCAAAATCGGGTGTTAGGCGTATCGCGGCATCGTAAGCCGCGATGGCACTTTGCGCATTTCCAAGGACCTTCTCTGCATCACCAAGATTGGCAAGTGCGTAGGCACGTATCATGGGTTCGGCTCGCCATTCTTCCACAGACTTCTCCCGTTCAGACATGTTTTCAAGCAGTGCTTTGAGACGATTTGAAGGGATAACGTATCCCGAACTCTTGGTTTCGCCGCCCTCTACAGAAATCCCTATCACTTCTCCTGCGCTATTTAGGACGGGACCGCCACTGTATCCTGGCAAAAGTGTGGCTTTCACACGGAAGAAAGTGGCAGCGATTCGACTGATCGTGCCCTCTATGGCTCTACCCAAAGTATCCTTATTGGTGTTCCCATGGGTTCCCACGGCGATAACCTTTTCTCCAAGTTTCACTGTATCGCTATCGCCAAGCTGGAGAACCGCTGTTTCCTTACCTTCGACCCTTAAGATAACCAGATCGTATTCTGGATCGCTTGCCACAACGCCTTTAATCGAATATTGCGTCGGTTGGTTAATCGAGCCCATCTCCCAAGTATAGGACTTGCCATGAATACCGGCAAGGACGTGAACACTGGTAACAATCAGATCCCGTCCAACGAAGAAACCGCTCCCGTTGCCGATTGTCCCATCATCGGCGTTAACAATTAAGATGACCGTAGCGGCTTTTCCGATATGTGCAGTGCGTTGGTTCGGGTTCAGCAACAGAGTGTTTCTTTCGATGTGCGCCTCCTGCAGTGCAAGCCCATCTGCGTAGGACAACAGGAAACCTAACACTAAACACCCGATTAACGCCGACACTTTGCCAATGAATTTCATCTATACATATCCCTTTGCCTTAAAGGTCGTTGGAATCATACTCCCCTATAATTAAAGACACATTTTTGGGACGGAAAGGGTGCATAATTTGAAAAAATAGAATTCAAAGTGTAAACTCACCTGAACGTGGTCCACAATATGTTTCAATTACTAAAGACACATTTTTGGAGGGAAGGCTTGCATAATTTGAAAAAATAAAAGAAATTTGGATTTTAATCCAGTGAGGTTAGTTAAGAGGGTCCGATTGGAAGGCTGGAAAAAAGATGAGGGTGGATGAAGGTGAAATCTCGCCATTGGAGATTCAATTATTGTTTTTGTAATTGGTTTGCACCTGTCTCACAACTTTCCCATTGAATCGATACGCTCGGAAACTTCTCTTGGGTTATAGACTTCAACACTCGTCAGCAGACCTTTACCAACAGCACTTCCGCCCAAAATGTAGATGTGCCCATCTATGACTTCAGTCGCATGTCCCGATCTTCCAATCAGCATGTCCGACTCTTGGGTCCAACGATCAGTTGCGGGATCGTAGACCTCAATCGTTGAAAGGCGATTAAGTTTCCTTTCTTCCTGAAAGTAGCCCCCCATGACATAGATTTTGCCATCAATTACACTTGTTGAGTGAGCCGCTTTCGGAACAGACATCTCTGTTCTTTCCTGCCATTGATTCGTCTTGGGATTGAACACTTCAACACTGGAAAGATATAGAGATGAAAGATACCGACCTGACTGGTCGTAATTCGGGGGCCACCCTATCCCACCCACAGCATAGATTTCTCCATTCACAACACTAATTGCTGCAGAACAACGCGCACGGTTCATGCTTTGGGCTTTTGCCCATGTGTCTGTCGCTGGATTATAGACTTCCACAGTTTCTAACTGCGACTGTTCATTAGCAGTTGACCACCCACCAATGGCATAGATTTTACCATCCACGACGCAAGTCTTGGTCTTCCGTGGTGTCGGCATATCCGATTTCTGGGTCCATGTGTCTGTCGCCGGATCATACATTTCTACAGTTGGAAGTTCTTCAGACTCATGCCCGAAACCGCGAGGCACCTGATACTTCTTCATTTTTGATCCACCAATGGCATAAATTTTGCCATCCACAACTGAGACAGAGACGTTAGACCGAACTGTCGGCATATTCGCCTTTCCTGCCCATGTATCGGTTTCAGGATCGTACATTTCTACGGTTGAAAGCGACAGGTCCCCGTATTCATCAATTTTGAGCCGTAGACTGCCCCCTATCACGAATATCTTTCCATCCACAACACAGGTAGAAAAGTCAGACCGGATTGTTGGCATGTCGGCTTTCTGCGTCCATTGCGCTGTAGTAAATCTGAGAGAATTTCCTTGTGTATCGGATATCATGGGTGTCTCGGAAGCCTGTAGTCCTGTCCCGATATTTTTATCGGCGGAAGTCGCACGTCCGACTTGGTTCCGCACATCGGGTTTTGAATCGGCATCAAGGACGATAAAGGTATCAATAATTTCAACCGTGGGTTCGGAGACTGCATCGAAACTATAGGGTCTCTGGAAGCGGACGAGGTATTGACCCGTCGCGCCTAATAGCAAGGCAATTAGAAGGGTCGCGATACCAAAAGCACCCCACGGGAGCAGCGGTTTCGCTACCGGAGATGGTATCGGTTTCACGTCGGCGACCTGCCGCATGATGTTCTCGGTAAGGTTGTTGGATAACTGCACACCGCCGAGTACTTCCTGAACCAAGCGTTCTTGATCCTTCTGCAAACGTTCTCGTGCCCGCCGGAGCCGACTTGTAATTGTGTTTACCGAGACACCTAAGAATTTGCTTATCTCGTTGGCTGTCATTTCACCGAGGTAGTAGAGCGTCATGACTGTCCGTTCACTCTCCGGCAATTTGGACAGCAGTCTTTGGGCGATTTCTTGGCGATACTTGGCACCTTCGGCTTCGCGCTGCTCCGCGGCATAATGGTTATACGCGGATTCCTCTATCTCTTCCATAGACGTGTCCTCCAGCGATTGCAGTGCAGGCTTGTGGCGTTGGAGCCAATTAATGCAAAGTCGATTCGCAATGACGTAGAGCCATCCAGCAAATTGGTTAGGGTTTTTGAGTGTCGAGAGTTTTTTGTATGCTTGCAGGAAGGTGTCTTGTGTAATTTCTTCGGCATAGTGAAAATCGTTAACCTTCCGCCACGCAAGTGCATGAACACTCTTTTGGTACTTTTGGACCAAAATGCTGAATGCCTCGTCATCGTCTGACAAAATTCTACGAATGAGTTGAACATCGTCTGCTACCATCGGGATCCTCCAAGGTACGCGAACAGCTTTGGTTATACCCACATTCCTATCATCAGTTATCCCACAAACAATTAATTGAATCAACACGCTTAGGTAGACGAGAAAAGCAAAGCAAATGATTTACCGCATAATATTTTCTCTGACATAAAACAGTATATCATATTTCTATTTTTTTCATAGGTTGGATACGGACGAGACCTAACCATGTGGTTTACTGGGATTTTTTCAGTTCACCCCAGCGTGTCAGGCGTTTGTCTTTTGGGTCAACTGATAGAAAACCGGTGTCAAACGCCTCGACGATTGGCGAAAATTGTCCGCGATCTACCTGTCCTCCCAAGGCATAGATTGTCCCCTTCACAACGACTGACCTTGTCGCTTTTAGAATCGTCATTGGCTCGACTTTGCGCCATTTGTGGGTCATTGGATTATAAACATCCACATCGCTGATGCGTGTAATTTTATTTCCGCCCCATGTATTAGCACCCCCTATTGTATAAATCTCGTTATCAATGGCAATGGACACAAACCAAAATTTGCGTATTGGCATGTCAGGGAGTTCACGCCATTGGTCGGTTTTCGGGTTGTATGCTTCAATAGATGTAACAAACTTGTCAACAAGAGGACCCCACTGCCAATTATAACCGCCGATAACATAAATTTTACCGTCTATAACGACAGCATCGGTTGCCCCTCGTTCCGTCGGCATGTCTGCGCCCTTCTCCCATCTATTGGTTAACGGATCGTAGACCTCAACGAGACCTATTGCCACATCACGACCAAGTTTTTTATCGTGAACACTCCCACCAATGACGTATATCTTTCCATCAACGACGGCGGTCATAAACGCATGACGGAGCGTCGGCATATCCCCCTTCTTGTTCCATGTATCGGTTGCAGTGTCATACATCTCGACGGTTTTTTTGTATCTGAGTGCACCCCCGGGTACCTTTCGGTCATAGCCCCCAAACACATAGATTTCGTTGGAAAATACTGCAATTTGCGGCGCAACCCGCGGGGTTGGCATATTTGCGGCTATGTGCCATGTGTTTGTCTGTGTGTCGTAGACATCCACCGTTGAAAGCGCAGGCGCGCGTCCGCCTAAATTTTCATGGTGGTCGAACCCGCCGATAACATAAATTTTACCACCCGCAGCAGCGGGAACATGTCCAATTCTCAATATTGGCAGTTCAGTTATCTGCTCCCAATTCTCAGCAAAACTGGTAGAGACGATAACAAGTAAGAGGATAAAAACCCATTGTAAATACCTGCATTTTGCGAGCATCATGTTCTCCTTACGTGTCTATAATGTGAGTTTGACTTAGAGCGTTCAGAGAGGGAACGCCTTCTATTATTAAAGACACATTTTTAGGATGGAAACTGTGCATAATCTGAAAAAAATGTAAAAATTAGTTATCCGTTTTCGGTGCTATTTCAAAACCACCATCCGGCGTGTCGCTGAGAAATCTCCGGCGGTAAATGTGTAAAAATACAAACCACTTGCGACGGGTTCGCCGACTGTATTCCTGCCATCCCAATACGCTGCACGAGCGCGCGAAGTATACTGACCCGCTACCTGATACCCAAGCGACAGTTCACGCACCAGAACGCCACGCGGGTTGTAAATGGTGATGCGAACCTCTGCTGGTGTTCTTAACTGGTAGGGGATCCATGTCTCTGGGTTGAACGGGTTTGGGTAGTTGTGCAACAGCGCGGTTTCTGCTGGCGTCAGAAGTGCCAATAGATCTTTCAGCATCTCGATTCCTCTCGCCATCGTTGCATCTTTACCTTCAAGCTGCTTGGCACCGCGCAACCATCCTTGGACCTCTCCTGCGGTGAGTGTCTCAACGACTTGTGGATGTGCGGAGGGTGCCGACGCAGTCGTATCGAACGCCCGTGCCACCAAAACGAGGTCTTGAATATTGACCACACCATCTTCATTGATGTCTGCCGCATTCTGTCCAGCTTGCCCGAATTGAGATGCAACGAGGACGAGATCTTGGATATTAACAACACCGTCGGTGTTGAGATCACCTGCGAGTTGGGCTGGTTCAACGGTGGGCGTAGCGGGTTGAGAGGGTTCAACAGTGGGCGTGGCGAGTGTCAGTTCCCACACCTGAATTGTCTTGTCATAACTTCCACTCGCCAGCATGCTACCATCCGGGGAGAAGGCCACGGAAGCGACAGCATATCTGTGCCCTCTAAGCGTCTGCAGGTATTGCCCGGTTTTTGCATCCCATAACCGAAGCGTATCGCCATAAAACAGAATCGTATCGACATAACTCCCACTCACTAACGTGCGACCATCGGGAGAGAATGCTACGGAATTGACATCATCCATAGGTCCCTCAAGTGTCCGCAGAAGTTCTCCGGTTTCAGCGTCCCACACCCGAAGCGTCCTGTCATAACTCCCACTCGCTAACGTGCCACCGTCAGGAGAGAACGCTACGGAAAGGACCCCATTCGTATGCCCCTCAAGTGTCCGCAGAAGTTCTCCGGTTTCAGCGTCCCACACCCGAAGTGTCCTATCATAACTCCCACTCGCCAGCGTGCGACCATCGGGAGAGTACACCACGGAACGGATATAATCCGTATGCCCTTCAAGTGCCGGCTTATGTTGTTCTGTTTCAGTATCCCACAACCGAAGCCGATTGTCATAACCGCCACTGGCTAATGTGCGACCATCGGGAGAAAACACTACGGAACGGACACCGTCCGTATGTTCCTCAAGTGTCTGCAGGGGTTGCCCGGTTTCAGCATCCCATAACCGAATCGTCCGGTCCCAACTCCCACTTGCTAACGTGCGACCATCGGGAGAGAACGCTAAGCAAGTGACACCATTCGTATGTCCTTCAAGCGTCATTTTGTGTTCACCGGTGTCAGTATCCCATAACCGAATCGTCCTGTCTCGACTCCCACTTGCTAAGATACGACCATCGGGAGAGAACGCTACGGCAAGGACATCATCCCTATGCCCCTCAAGTGCCAATTTGTGTGGATCGCTCGGGACACCCTCTACTTCTGCGCGACGACTCGTCACTGTTCCGTCTGGTGTGAGCTGAAGAATATTCCCACTGGCGTATTTGCCCCATACACTATTGTGGCTAACCTCGCCAACCCATCTGTATTCCCCGGGAAGCGTTACTGCATAGCCGTATAATCCGGTAGCTCTTTCTGAATCAGGAACATCAACCCAAAGACTCGCTGCATCCTCCCGCCGCTGCCACTTGGAGTTACGAACCGAATTGGTAGAAACAGTACTGCGGTGCGTTACGTTAAAAACGGAAAATCTTCCGTGTGTCTCAAAGCCTATTTTAATTCCGTCCTTGAGTAGTTCGATAGTTGCTGCTGGCGGGTACTCGTCCGCAGTTTGACCATAACTAATACCCTGCGCGCCGATGCCTATCAACACAACACCTAAAATCACTGCCAGGTTTTTTCGATTAACAATTGTGCTTTTCATCAAATCTTCGGCGTGGAAATACCCGAATTTATTCAGGGAAGGAACGCCGTCTCCTTTCCTTAGTTTTTTTAGAGATTTCATTGCTTGAGTCGTCCCCATGTTGTTGTGAGTTTGCCTTTTGCTTCGACTGCGAGTGGGATGCCGGTCCTCGCGCCACCTTCGCCAACCAGATGATGCGCACGACCCGATGCATCTGAGAATATCTGTCTTCCACCGGGTTCATCAAAATGCCACAACGCGATTGTCTCACGGTCTTTTTTGAATTTATTATGCGGCATAAATCCGTCTTTACTGACATCATAACGAGCAACCGTCGAGATAGTCCCCGGAAGAAGTCGTCGTGAATCTCAATTTTCTCTCCAAACCCTCCAAGCGTAAAATCCTTTGGGTACTGGAAGTGTGAGAGATCGTGTGCGAGCGGTGTTCCTCTCGGCACGTTCCTTATCTTTGCGAAATCGTTAACGATGATTGCTTCCTCTTTCCCATCTGACTGATATGCGATGTGATGCCACTGGTTTGGGGAAAGTGCTACTGGGCGGGACCCTGTCGTAGCGCGCTTTCCTCCAACCAGAATGTGCCCTTGAATTAGTAGGATTAAATCACCCTTCTGCCAATCGATATGTTTCGTTATGTGATCCCGTTGCCCATTATCGCTCGCGACCTGCATTTCCACCTGTTGGCTGAGAATCGTTGCATATATATTTCCGTCAGGCGGTGTGGTCGGATAGACCCACGCTTCAACGGTGAACTCTTCTGTGCCTTTCGGTAAGAGAACACCGAAGGTTTTAAAGTCTAAAACCGCATAGTCGTCCACACCATCAAGGACTAAATAGTTTCCACCTGCGGGTGAAGCGGGTGGGAATGCTTTGGCACTCAGCGGAATTAATGTGAATAAAAAGAGGCATGTCAGGATATATCGGTGTGTCATTTTTTCTCCTTTTTCGTGTAAAACATGCGTTTGACTTAGAGCGTTCAAGAAGAGAACGTCTTCTACTATTAAAGACACAATTTCGGGGCGGAAAGTGTGCATAATTTGAGAAAAATGTAAAAATTGGTTATCAGTTTTCGGTTCTCAGTTAAGAGTGTTTTTGCAAACGCTAAAATCCAATGCGAAGAAAGTGTTTCCCCAAGATTGGAATTCCCTCCTACAGAAACAGTGATTGCCAGTTAATTATCAGCAGTCATCAGTTAGCAGTCAGTGTATTTAAGGTTGGTTTTGATGTTCTGCTTTGAGTTCACTCCAAGGCGTGAACAGTTTACCCTTTGCCGTTACTGCACGAAAGCCAGTATCAAAGACGAGAACATCTGTAGAAAATCGCACATCTGCATCAAGACTCCCGAAGACATAAATCTTTCCGTTGACCGTTGCTGCATCAAAAGTATCAAGAGGGTTTGGCAATGCTGAAATCTCCCGCCACGTTTCCGTCCTCGGATGATACACATTCACAGTTGCTACTTGCTGCAAGCCTCCTTCGAGTGTGTAACCCCCAATCAGATAGATCTCATACCCAACAACAGTACTCGAGAACCAATTTTTGAGTTCCAACAGCTCCTTCTTTTTCTGCCATTGACGGTTTATTGGGTCATATTCCTCAATGCTCCCCAGAAACGGATCCACACCCCACTTTTGGGGGAGTGGCCATCCTTCTCCACCAATGACATAAATACGATTGTTGACAACCTCCACACCCCCAGGATCGCGCCGGGTCGGCATTTTGGGACCCTTCGTCCACGTATCCGTGGCAGGATCATAGATATCAACGCGGTCCATCCGTTGTTCCTTTCCCTCACCTAAGCCTGCTGTCCCCCCAATGAGATAGACTTTTCCAGCAACGACACCCAGACCGAAGTAGAAGCGAGAAATCGGCATCTCCTTTTTCTGGGTCCATGTATCTGTGAGTGGATCGTATGCCTCTACGTGATCCGCCATTTTCCAATTCTGAAGGAATTTGTCTTTTGAATGATACCCCCCAAAGACATAGATCGTGCCATTGACGACAGCTGCTTTTGCATTTGTGCGTGGCGTTGACATATCTGCGACTCGTTGCCACGTGTTGGTTTGCGGGTCATACATCTCAACAGTTGAAAGTCCAAACGGCCCCGCATTGTTTTGAAAAAGACTGCCACCGATAAGGTAAATCTTATCATCTACGACTGAGGTAGCGAATTCCCATCTCTTCGTGGGAGTTGCGTTATCACTTCCCAATCCTGACCCGCAAAGGATTCTATTTGCATCAGCGAAAAAATGAGAAAAACAACGCTAATAACGATGGCTTTTTTAGAATTGAACATTCTTGACATTGGAAATGCCTCCATATTTTGTGAATACAGTGGTCAACCGTCGAGGTTCGGAGATCCCTCCTACAAGAGATTTTATTGCTTGAGTCGTCCCCATGTTGTTGTGAGTTTGCCTTTTGCTTCGACTGCGAGTGGGATGCCGGTCCTTGCTCCACCTTCACCTACCAGATGATGGTCATTACCGGATGCATCTGAGAATATTCGTCTTCCACCGGGTTCATCAAAATGCCACAACGCGAGTGTCTCACGGTCTTTTTTGAATTTATTATGCGGCATAAATCCGTCTTTACTGACATCATAACGAGCAACCGTCGAGATAAAGGGTCCCCGGAAGAAGTTGTCGTGAATCTCAATTTTCTTTCCAAACCCTCCAAGCGTAAAATCCTTTGGGTACTGGAAGTGTGAGAGATCGTGGGCGAGCGGCCATCCTCTCGGTCAGTTCCGTATTTCTGCGAAATCGTTAACGATATTTGCTTGCACTCTTCCATCTGACTGATATGCGATGTGATGCCACTGGTTCGGGGAAAGTGCCATTATGCGCCCTATCTCAGCGGGACCTCCTTTAACCATAATATGCCCTCGAATGGATAGGATTAAATCACCCTCCTGCCAATCGATATGTGCCTTTATGTGCTCCCGTTACCCATTATCGCTCGCGAGGTGCATCTCCACCTGTTGGCTGAGAATCATGGCATATACATTCCCATCAGGTGGTGTGGTCGGATAGACCCACGCTTCAACGGTGAACTCTTCTGTGCCTTTCGGCAAGAGAACACCGGAGGTTTTAAAGTCTAAAACGGCGTAGTCGTCCACGCCATCGAGGACTAAATAGTTTCCACCGGCGGGTGAAGCGGGTGGGAATGCTTTGGCACTCAACGGAATTAATGTGAGTAAAAAGAGGTATGTCAGGATGTATCGGTGTGTCATTTTTTTCTCCTTTTTCGTCTAAAAAACGTGTGTTCAACCTAAGAACGCGTAGAAAGAAAGTCCCTTTTATTATTAAAGACACAATTTTAGAATGGGAATTGTGCATAATCTGAAAGAAATGTAAAAAATGTGATTTTTAATTCAATGAGGGTAGTGGTCCGCGGTCAGGAGTCGGGATTCGGATATCCCTCCTACAGAAGAGCCAAATCCGTGCGGTAAGGGAAACAAAAAACTTGACATTTTTTTTACTTAATTTTAAGATATAGGTAATCTTATAGCGGCTTCTCCAATCCATTATCCTGCAAGCCTCTATAGGCTTGCACAGAACCGAACATCAGAACGGTATTCCATCGAAAGTTACTCACGTGAGGGACCTCCTCACGCAGAACGTATCGGAGGTGAACATGTCAACGAACGATGTTGCGTTAATGGCGCACCTCATGCGCCGCGCAGGGTTCGGAACAACCCGCACCGAGTTGGAAGCCTACGTTGAAAAAGGCTACGAGAATGT
This sequence comes from Candidatus Poribacteria bacterium, assembly GCA_021295715.1. Taxonomy (NCBI): domain Bacteria; phylum Candidatus Poribacteria; species Candidatus Poribacteria bacterium. The sequence goes on from JAGWBV010000003.1 coordinate 187,318, forward strand.
CGTTGACGATCTCGTCCATCCTGAACGCGGGACCCCCATTGATGAAGATATTTTAGAACGCTACTTCGGCGGTGAAGGTGCTTATGTTGGTATTTGGATCTATCGGATGCTGAACAGCAGGTGTCCACTTCAAGAGAAGATGGCACTCTTCTGGCACCATGTCTTTGCAACGGGGTTAGGCAAGAATCAGCATATCCTCGCATCCTCGAACCAGATTGATATGCTTCGGCGCGTCGGTATGGGACAGATGCGAGACATTCTAATTGAACTTTCCAAAGATCCGGCGATGATCTTCTGGCTCGATAATAACGACAACCGTAAAGGCGAACCCAACGAAAACTACGGGAGAGAACTCCTCGAACTTTTCTCATTAGGGGTGGGTAACTACAGTGAAGATGATATAAAGAGCTGCGCTCTCGCTTTCACAGGTTGGACATTCGGACAGCCGATTCCGTTGTACCCGCACGGTTACTACTCGCCACCCTTTTTGTTCGATGAAGAGGAACACGACGACTGCGAGAAAACCTTCTTGGGACATACTGGAAACCTTAACGGCGAAGACATCATCGACATCATCGTCGAACAACCCGCTTGTGCCAAATTTATCTCCAGACATCTCTATAACTTCTTTGTCGCAGATGAACCACAAGTTCCGTCGTGGAACGTGACACCCCCACAAGATCCGGACGCGATCGAGACACTCTCAGACGCATTTATGGCATCTGATGGGAATATTTCCCACGTCCTCGGGGTCCTTTTCAATTCTGACTTCTTCAAAGAAGCCCAATTCAAGAAGGTGAAAAGCCCGACGGAACTCGTCACGGGGATCGTGAAACTGGTAGGTGCCTTCCAAGGTCCTCAACCCGGAATAGGACAATATGCCAGTGCCACGCAATTGATGGGACAGAAACTCATGGATCCACCGACTGTAGAAGGGTGGCACACCGGTAAAGAGTGGATCGATGGGGGTCTGCTTACCGCTCGCGTCAATTTCGCCGTTCGTGAAGTCAGCGACGCATCGAAACCCGGAATTCAGGACATCATCACACGCTTGAAAAATAACGGAGATTCGCTCTCACCGGAGGCATTTGTGGACGAATGCCTTGAACTCGCTGGACCCCTGACAATAGGGGACACCACCCGTGAGTATCTGACCGAATTTGCGGAAGCGAACGGTGAACTCAACCTTGCAGATGATGACGCTGCGGAGGAGAATCAAGCACGGGTCGTCAGTATGCTCCAGTTAATCGTGGCTTCAAGAGAGTATCAACTTGGCTAACCTTTTTGTACAGCCTTCGGCTTTCAGCCGTCAGCGGTGAGTAACAAGAGGCAGTTTTTAAACGAAAACCTCTTTACTGATTGCTGACAGCTAACTGCTGAAAGCGAATAAAAGGAGACATCGACATGAGTACTATCAAGAAAGATCCCGTCCTTGTCGTTGTACAACTCAGTGGTGGCAACGACTTCATGAATACACTCATTCCCTACACAGCCGGGATTTATCACGATTCCCGTCCGGTTGTCGGTATTAAACCGGAAGATGTGCTACCCTCAGAGGTAGATGACAAGTTGGGCTGGCATCCACAGGCTGACCCTCTGAAAAAAATGTTTGATGCCGGTGATGTCGCTGTTGTGCAGGGAATCGGCTATCCCGATTCAAACCGCTCACATTTCCGAGCGATGGATATCTGGCATACCTGTGAGCCTCTGAAAATCGGTGATGAAGGTTGGGTCGGCAGACTCGTCCGAGAACTCGATCCACAGAGCCACAACGTCTTAACGGGTGTCAGTTTCGGACAAGGACTTCCGCGCGCCTGTGCGCTTTCCGGCATTCCGGTCACCTCCGTTGGCGATTTGGATAACTATGGGTTGATGACCAGCATTGGCGATGAAACACAACGGACGAAAGCACTTGAGATATTCAAAGGGATGTACAGTAGCGCGGTTGGCACCGGTATCGTGATGGACTACCTCAGCCAAACCGGGTTAGATGTGATTAAAGGTGCCGATGAACTCAAGAAGGCACCGGCGACGTATAAATCCGAAGTGGAGTACCCCCAAAGCGCAATCGCAAAAAGCTTACGAGATGTCGCACGGGTCCATCTCGCTGATCTCGGCACACGTGTTTTTTACACGCAGCACGGCGGTTATGACAACCATGCCAACGAGGTTCCGGCGCACCCACGGCTCCTGACCGACCTCACGGAAGCCATTCAAGCGTTCTTCACGGATCTACGGTCCCAGAACGCCTCCGAAGAGATCGTCATGTACGTTTTCACGGAATTCGGCAGACGTATCCGAGACAACGCCAGTGGTACGGATCATGGCACTGGTGGCGGGGCATTTATCATCGGTGATCATGTGAAAGGCGGTCTTTACTCGGAATACCCGTCTCTCGATCCGTCCCGTTGGGTACACGGCGAAGATCTTGAGCATACCATCGACTTCCGCGGGATATACGGAACGCTTTTAGAGCAGTGGATGGGTGTAGACCCGACCCATATCGTTGGCGGGAATTTTGAACAGATTCATCCGTTTTCAGTGTAGCTTGCAAACTGAAACTTGCTATTCTAATGACGCACGAATAACGGTAGGAGGCAATCATGGGTAGACCTTACGGTTTGCTGCGTGCCGGGTATCCATTTCACAAGACCCTGAGCATGCGGCGGACGACCAACTTTCCGGTCGATATCGCAATCGGAAAAGAGGGACGTTTGTATATCATGTGCCGTAGCGACGGCACTGCGATGATTCGGAAATATACCGTTGAGGATGAAGACCTCGGCACGATGGGCGGTTACGGACACGGTGATGGTCAATTCACGTGGCCCGTGACGATTACTCCAGACAGCGAAGAAAACCTCTATGTATCCGATGAATACCTGCATCGGATTGTCGCCTTTAACAGCGAAGGTGAACACATTGGCACATGGGGTGAACACGGCACGGAGTCGGGGCAACTCAACGGTCCCACGGGTATGGACTTCGATCCAGAGGGGAATCTCTACGTCGCTGACAGTTTGAGTCATCGGGTGCAGAAGTTCACGAAAGACGGTAAGTTCCTTTTAGGATGGGGGAGTTATGGCGAGGGTGAAGGTGAATTCAACATGCCGTGGGGCGTCGCTGTAGACGAACTCGGCGATGTCTACGTTTCTGATTGGCGAAACGACAGGATACAGAAGTTCAACGCTGAGGGAGAATTCCTCTTCACATTCGGGAAATCCGGCAGTGGCAACGGTGAACTCAACCGTCCTGCCGGTATTGACGTTGACCTATACGGCGATATCTATGTCGCCGACCGAGGGAATGACCGCATTCAACTCTTCAACGCCGAAGGGCGGTATGTTCAGAAATTCCTCGGTGATGCTACTTTGTCAAAGGTGTCCCAGGCTTACATGATGACGAACGCCAGTCCAAATCGGATGCGCGATATGGCGGACCTGGAACCGCAGAAATACCTGCGTTCACCGAAATCTGTCGCCGTCAGCGATGATGGATTGATGTTTGTGCCGGACTTTGGATCCTATCGGGTTCAGGTTTATCGGAATATGGCAGTGCCGTTGTCAGAGCAGGAATTTAGCCCACCGCGTCGGTCGGTTACGCTGCATCAGGAATAACATTTGGACAAATACTAAAACACAGAGAAGTCAAGCATGTGGAGGTCCATGTGCTTGGCTTTTTTGCGTACTGGCGGGAAAGTGATCTCAGGTAAACCCAAGAACCCAATTGAACGTTGAATTGTTATGCTAATGCCCGAATCGGAGGTCAAAACGACTGAATGAAGTCACAACTCATCATAGTTCTACTTGCGTTTGTCACCATGCCACTCTCTGTTTTAGCCCAAACCGGCGATATTCAAGGAACCGTCTATCAGCGAAGTACAGGAAAGTCCCTCGTAGACGCTGATGTCCATATCCTCGAAACCGACCAACACCAAAAAACCGATGCAAATGGGGTCTTCCAGTTCACAGAACTCCCCGAAGGCACATATACTTTCGTCGTGAAGCATCCCACAGAAACGGCACCCACAAAAGTGTCGATGGACATCAGTAGCGGCGATACCACTGAAGTCAAAATACACCTCGGTGCAGCCTTTACACTCGAAACAGTTGTGGTAGAAGGGAAACGGAAATCCGTGGCAGTGAACTCCTACGGATTCCCGGCACCTTCAATGACACCCTTAAAGGGCTCATGACGCTCCCCAGCATCGGTATCCCAAACGATTACTTTGGGGCACTCTACATCCGTGGGAGTGAACCCGGCTCAAACCTGTATTATCTCGATCGAACGCCTCTCGGCTACCCTTTCCATTGGGGCGGTTTACTTTCAACGATCAGCTCTGAAACGATTGAGACAATTGACATCTATGCGGGTGGATACGGAGCCGAGTTCGGACTGGACTCGCAAGCCGTGCTTGACATCCATGCACGTGACAGCATTGCGGAGCGGTTAGATGGAAAATTTAACTTGAATATCCTCTATTCCGAAGGACTCCTTGAAGCCAGAATCGGTGACAAGGGATATATCTCCGCCTCCGGGAGGCGTAGTTACTTAGACCTCATCGCTGGACCGATCATTGCGCAGCAATCAGAAACGACGCAACAATTGCCCTATTTCTCAGATTATCAACTCAAATTTGCCCGGACGCTTGGTGAAAAACATCACCTCACGGTGAATGCCTTCGCCGCAACTGACCATTTTAAGATCGAGGAGGAAGACAGCGAATTTGAAGAATTTGAAATTGAAGGCGAAACAGTGCCTGAGGACATTGAAAGGGCACGCGCCTCTGTGCTTTTCAAAAACGGTTTCGATGGGCAAGGTGTCCACCTCCGTTCGGACTTTACCGAAAATCTCACCTCGCATTTATCGCTGACCCGTTCCTTCAATTTTCTCACGATCGCGCTTGAAGCTCCGGTCAGGGAGCGGTTTTCTCGGAACCCCGACGGGAAATGGGTTCATTCCGCTGACTATGGCCACTACGATGTAAAGATTAACGTGCCGGTCTATATGCTCCGTGAAGATATATCCTACCAGTTCACACCGAAGTTTCAATTTGAACCGGGTTTCCTCCTCTCTTTTAGTCCTGCCAACAGTTCTGAGGATGGCAGATTTCCTGAGTACGAAACACGTGAGGTGGAAGATCCGGCGGAACTTCCGGAAATCCTTGAATATGCACAGGAGAATGAAGATTCAGTCACAGTGGCCAGACGGAGTGACGGGACTCATGAGATTACGGAGCGCACTGTTGAGGAGATACACGACGAATTTGGACACGATTTTTACCGTGCCGAAGGGTACTTCCAAGGACGCTATGACCCACTCTCGTTTCTGTCGGTGGCACTCGGTGTTCGAGTTGACTATCTGAATGTGACAGAGCAGGTTTCCATTCAACCACGAGGAAGTATGAGTTTCATACTGCCGAACGGTTCAAATCTCCGCTTCGCGTATGGACATTATGAACAGAGTCCACAACCCTCTCAACTGTTGGCGGAAGATGGCAATAGTGCCTTGGCATCAAGCCTCACACGACACTATATCATGGAATTAGAACATGAACTCTCATCGCGAACTGAATTGAAACTTGCCACCTATTACAAGGATGCCCAGAAGTTGGTAACACCCGATGAAGTCTCGAACTATCTCAATCAAGGGACAGCGTCTGTCGCGGGTGCGGAGGTATTCTTACGGCATCGGATTCCAGATAAGTTTTTCGGTTGGATTTCCTACGCCTATACACACGCTGAGAGACGCGAGAATCCAACCGCTACTTATCAACCTTACCTCTTCGATAACACGCACATTGTTAGTGTGGTTGCCAACTATAACTTCAGCCCTAATTTTGAGGTCGGCGCGAAATGGCAATATCTCAGCGGCACCTCCGAAGCACCTATCAGCTCCATCGTTCTTATCCAAGACCCCGTAACACGTGGATTGAACCCGCTTTTGGCGAGTGCGGACGAACAATTAAGTACCGAACTTGCACCGTATCATAAGTTAGACCTTCGGGTGAGTTATAAATGGAGACTCTGGGGATTGCGTGTCGGTGGATTTCTTGATATTCTGAATGTATACAATCGCAAGAATACGATACAGTTCATTTTTGAAGAGGCAACGCTTGACGTCCAAGGTCAGGAGATCGGCATTGAACGTGAAGTCTTTGATGCCCCGCAACTGCCTCGGATAGTTTATTTTGGATTGACGCTTGAATTTTGACAGCAACGGGTGAAGCAATGCGCAATTTGGATCAGGGATTTGCCATTTACAGGTTGCTCTGGTATAATACCGCTGTAACGGGAGGGCACCCGTGTGCATGTCGATAATAAGGAGAAACACCCATGAAAATCTGGATTATTTTTGGTATCTGTATTCTAACGCTCGTTGGCTGTACGAGTGCCGAGTACCAAAAGATGCAGGCAGAACGCGATCAGCTGCTCAAGAATTACGCTGACCTCCGCGAGGAGCACAACGAATTCAAAGTCAAAACCAACGTAACCGATATACTCCTCGGGAAGTGGAAGTTCCTGAACCTTGAAATTGAGGAAAGCAATGTCAGTCAAGAAGTCGCCGAAACCAAAGCCGCCCTTTATGCTCTTGATCTGAAGAATCTCACACTTGAATTCTTTGAAGAGAAAGGTATGTATAATTACCGTGGCAAAAACGGTGAAACGGATGTGTCGGGTCAATTGACCGTGATCACTGTTCGGTACGGGGACGAACCGTTCCCTTTTATTCGCTTCATCAGACGCACGGGTCCGGAGATTTCACAACTCCTCTTTGCCGCAAGTTCCGATGGGAAGCCTCTCGGTTTATCAAGTGCTCGAGGGCTTGACACAGCGAGAGAGATTAGTATTTCAGTCGCGGAGGACAGGTTATATCTCACAATGCACGGCGAGATGCAATTAAGCCCTAACGGCTGGGTGCAAAGCGGTGGCGTGCGATGTTATTTTGAGAGGGTCAAGTAATGAGAATATTAACCACTTGTAGTTTCGTAATATTGGTTTTTGCAGGGTGTACCAGTGTGCAGTACCAAGAGATGCAGAATGAACGCAATAGGCTACGCGCCGCCCATGAAGATGCCGTGAGAAAACATGACCCGCGGCAATTGGAAACTGCCTTAACCGATAAACTGATGGGGACATGGCAATTTCTGGATATAGAGGTTGCTGAAGGCGATGTCAGCGAAGAGATAGCGGCATTAAAGTATAAACGCCATGTGATGACTCGCCAAAATCTCACACTCGATTTTTTTATGGACCGAAATGTGTTCCGTCGATATCGCGGTAAAAATGGAGATACAGAGGTGACGGGAAGTTTCAAAATCAGCTCACGGCGTTACGGTGATGAATCGTTTCCGTATCTTCGGGTTTTTCGGGATACAGGTTTGCCACTCTACGATTTTTTAACGAATATGTCCACAAGCAGATTGAAGAACCAAGATAACGTTTCCATGAGAGCTGCTGAAGATAATTGGCTCGGTGTTTCGGTGACAGATGACAAATTGTATCTGACGATGTACGGAAAGATGGAATTAACTCCCAACGGTTGGGCTCGGAGCGGCGGGATCCGTTGTATTTTCCAGCGGGCTAAATAAGACTGTAAGGGTTTCCTCTTGTGGGAGCGGCATAATACCTCAAACTCCACTTTTTGTGGGAGGGGAAACGCCCGAGCAAAAACACCCCGAATTATGTGTATTGAGGAGGGAAGATCGTGAAAATGCTAATACCACTCACTATCCTCGCGTTAGTCGTGTTTACGAGTTGTACCAGCGCGCTATACCAAGAAGCACGGCAGGAAGGCGATGGGTTAATCGAGGATCATGAAGATGCACGTAGGAGATTCGACCCAGAAGAGATGAAAAGTGAGATAAAGACACAGCTGACCGGAAAATGGCAGTTTATTGGCATAGAAATTCCAAACGAGACTGTCAATGCACAAACAGCGAACCCAATATCTGAAAACAGCGAAACAGCACTGCCTTCCGATACCAACGCACAAACGCCAACAGCACATGAATCGCCGCAGACTGATACGGATGAACGGATAACTGAAGGCGATCAGGTGCGATTATCGCCGATCACAGTCGAGGAACGTGAAGACAACCAAAAGATAGCTGCAGCGAAGATGGCTTTAGCGGCGGCGAACCGTAAAAATTTAACGCTCGAATTTTATGAGGAACGGACATCCCTTTATTATCGCGGTAGCAATCGTGGCAGGAAGGTCACAGGGCAATGTAACGTCATGGCACCACGAGTTGGAGATGTCCCTTTACCGCTTATCCGGTTTAGACGGCGCACAGGTCCGAAGATGCTTGAGTTCCTATTTACTTCCGAACCCACACGGCTTAGGTCCGCCAGAGGCAAGCAAGCATACGCCGAAAACATGCAGCGGACTGAAGGCAAAAATTATGTAAATACCAACGAACCCCTATGGTGGGACAAGCATGAAAACGTCCGTCGGTTGGGTGGAAGGGGTAGCGAAAAAGCCTCCCCCAAAGGGGTCTCCTACGTTCCAGCTTCAGCACTCGGAATCGAGGTGACAGACGACAAACTCTATATAATCTTAGAAGGAGATATGGAACTCACACCGAAAGGTTGGATACGAACCGGTGGACTGCGGTGCGCCTTTAAGCGGATTGAATAGTGTATAGGCGAGGTTAGGAACCTCGCCAGCGTTTGGAAAGAGCGATTTGGAGTATCTATCTTCAGCCCAGCGGGGCGACATTCGTGTAGCACTTTGAAGCAAGGAGAACAAGCAATGAAAATGTTAATAGCCCTGGGTATTGTGATGATGGTGTTCACGGGTTGTGGAACGCTGATATCCCCGGAAACTCAGTATGAACGAGAAAGCCTGATCGCCGCGTATGACGCCGCACGCGAAAAACACAATCCTGAAAGAGTTAAAGAAGTCGTAAAAGACCTTCTCGTCGGGAAGTGGCAGTATGTCGGTTTAGAGGTGGAAGAAGGTAATGTGAATGCGCAGCGGATCAGCCCGATGGCTCAGCAGACGATCGATGCATCGACTCCCTCTACAACGGTGGTTCCTAAAGGCATAAAAAACGAACAAACGACAACACACAATGCCTCTGAACAAAGGGAAGCACAAAACCCACCGAACATAGAGGCAGGCGCGCAGTCTCCGGCAGCGAACGCACCCCGTCTGCCACCCATTGAGGTAATGGATGAAGAATCCAATCAACGGATGCTCGGCGCGAAAGCCGCACTCATCGCATCTACGCGCAAAAACCTGACGATCGAATTTTCCGAAGACCGTGGCTCGTACCATTACAGAGGTAGCAATCGCGGCACGAATGTCACAGGACAGTGTTCCATCACTACCAAGCGATACGGCGACGACCCGTTCCCATTCATCAGTTTCAATCGGCGGACGGGACCGAAGATGCTTGAGTTCCTATTCGGTTCCGAACCTATCAAACAGATGGTTGCGAAGAAAAAACGAAAAGATGTTGAGAGAAGACGCAGGATGGGAGCACAAGGCGGACGGAGAGCCTCCGCAAAAAATACCTATACGATTGCCTCAATCGCAGGAATTACGGTGACGGAGGACACGCTCTATTTAGTCCTCTATGGAGATATAGAATTAACACCACAAGGCTGGATGCGAACCAGAGGGCTGCGATGCACTTTCAAACGGATCGAATAAAGACCAAGATTTTAATGTTATTCTACATTCTGATTGTGGTGTTCGCCGGTTGCACCTCCGTGAAACACCAGCGGATCCAGAACGAACGCGACATCCGTCGGGAAGTGTATGAAGATGCCCGCCGAAAAGAGGCAGTTAAACGCAGTCGAGACTTTGTGTCGGATGATATGCTCGGTAAGTGGCGATTTCTTGAACTCGTCGTTGAGGAACGGGGTGGGAGCGAGGACATTCTGAAAGTGAAAGCCGCACGCACCGCTCGCAGGCTTAAGGGACTTACACTTCGATTCTGGAAAAGCGGCGATACCGCTTACAATTACCAGATCGAAAACATGATGTCAAAGACCCACGGAACATATACAACAAGGTCAGCCCATAGGGAAGATAAACCGAAGAGTGGCAGAATCCACTTCTATCCAATCTCCGGCACCCAGATACCGGATCTCCTGTTCAATTTCGCAAAGGGCACTCCTCAACAGGTACTTCTAAGTGATGGAGAAGCCCTCTCTACAATACTCAAGATAGACATACCGAGAATCTCGATGAAAGAGGGACAGATGGACTTAACATTAGATCTCGGCATGGTATTAGCACCCGACGGATGGCTTCACCGCGGGAACATCCGCTGTTCCTTCGAGCGGATTGAATAGTTTGTCTGAACCTAACATGGCATGAAAGCACATCTCATGAAACACAAACCGATCTTTTCTACTCTCACGCTATTATTCATGTTTGGCAGTCTGCTTTCCGGTTTCGCGAGAGCCCCTGAGACGGCGAAAATCATCTATTCCTCCGAACCGAACGTTAAGTTGAAGAGCAACAGAGACATCTATATCATGAACCCAGACGGGACAGGACAGGTCAAGTTAACGCGACATCCTGCAGCCGACTCGCAACCTGCATGGTCGCCGACAGGAGAAAAGATTCTCTTTACTTCAAATCGCGATGGTCTCTCGGACCTTTTTCTGATGAATCCGGACGGAACAAACGTCCAACAGGTATTTCGGAAACTGACAGGTAGACAACACGGCACCTGGTCCCCCGATGGAAAACAGATTGCTTACTATCGTATTGACGCAAATGACAAAACAGGTATCTACATCGCTGCAATTGACGGCACCGGGGAGGAACGAATCGCAGACGGCTGGCATCCAGCGTGGTCCCCAGATGGCTCCGAAATAGCCTTTGTTTCATTGGATGACATTGGGATTCGCACTATCAACTTGCAAACCCGTTCAGAAGACATAGTACTGGCGATGGAACAAGCAACCGCCTTCGATCCGGCTTGGTCACCTGATGGAAGTAAAATCGCTTTTACCCGCATAGATTTGCTCGCGCTTATTCTGGGTGGCGTTTTAAAAGATGGCGCGAAACTTATAAAGGGTCCGGCTCAGACCATCTATACTGTGAACCGAGATGGCAGTGGGTTAGCGCAAGTTGTTTTTGATGATGCCCAAGCTTCTGACGCATCTTGGGCACCGCGCGGCAATAAACTCGTGTATGAACGACTCGCTGGAAAGCAATTTCAACTCTTTGAAATCAACGTAGGTAGTCGCGTGTCACAACAACTGACAGACAGCGATCACAATACGGATCCGGATTGGTTCGACCCATTGGCTTTGTCTGTTACACCACAACCACAGTTATCCACCTCAGTGTGGGGAAAAATTAAAGTGGATTAGGAAGCGGGACGGACTGTCCGCAGTTGTCCTCGAATGTCAACTTGGACTTTCCAATTGTTCCAACGCGGTAGCAGCACTGCGGCTAATGTTGGCTGCCGGATGCCGCGCTGCCATCGCAACGTGACCAATTTTTGGGCAGGATTGTATTCTACATCGAATTTAGCACCGTTGACAGAAAATTCTCTTGGATACTGTGCTTCCATTTCAGCGATGGTGTCAGGGTCTATCTCAGTGAACACCAGATCGTCCATTGAAAGGAGTTGGCATTCCTCTGCAACCTCCACCCCTAACAGAGCGAGTCGCGAGACCAACCATGTGTGCGGTGTCACATCTGCGGTTTCCGCGATAGGCGTATCAGGATTGAGGGCACACTGCAGCTGCCAAGCATCGATCGCTCGTGTGAGTTGCTCACCAACTCCACGGAACAGAGATCCAGAGAGAATGAGAGATGCCAATGCGTCTCTTAACAATGCACCGTGTAGCGGGCGGCGTTCGCGTCCGATCTCCCTGCCTGCATATTCGGTTACCACTTCTGCAACAATGTCCTCACCCTCCAATCTGGGGGCGGTAAGTTGCGAAGTGCCAATCCCCGCATCGACGAGATCGGCAAAAGCGCAAGGCACGGCAGTGCGTCCGAGCAATTGAACGCGTGTGCCTTTGCCAACACCAACGGTTTCCAAGATTAAAGCGGCATGCTGTCCTTCTGGAAGGAGTGAGTCGGAATCAAGTAAAACCTCCCCTTGCTCATTCCCCCATGCCTTCCCTTTTCGTCTGCGCACGTAAGCACAAGCGTCCCACTCACGTAAAAGATAAGCAGTAAGCGCGGCTCGGTCAGGTTGTGGCGATGCGTTCTCTTTCATCACGGGTGGCAGTTGAAAAAACGCCCTGAGCTGCGTCGCGATCCTGCGACACTCAGCAATGGCGGTCCTGTGGAGATGATGGCGTTTTTCATCACCGCAGCGTAAAGTTCGGATCGCCGTCGTTGCGTCACACCCATCGCGAAATAGGTCTTTCTGGCGGGCATTCCGAACAGCGTCCTGTTGTTCAATCGGCATACGGGTCATGCGCTGCCATAACGGAGCAGGACGTTCCAAAGTGGCTATCAAATCAATGAGATCGCGTCGGAGAGAGGGTGGTGCTTTTACGAGCAACCGAGCATGCAGTGGATTGACAGGTAACGCACAGATTTTCGCGCCTTCGGTTGTGAGCATGCCATCACCAGAGAGGATGCCCCAACTTTTCAACGCAGTTTGCGCACGTTCCACTGCGAAGTCAGGCGGCGCATCGAGAAACGTCAAATCCTGTGGACGAAAGCCAGTCGAGGCGACCGTTAGCACAAATTGCGTCAAATCCTCTCGCCGCACCTCTGGAAGCGTTTCCTGCTCAAGTTGCCCCTGTTCCTCCCAGAGTCTGTAGCAGATTCCTGGACCGAGGCGACCTGCTCGTCCGCGACGTTGTTCGGCTGACGCTTGGGAGATCGGACGCAATGCTAAAACAATACGTCGGTTTTGATGGATACGCTGGCGCACCAAGCCAGTATCTACAACCGCAGTGATACCCGGAAGTGTGATTGATGTCTCAGCGACGTTGGTTGCGAGAATGACCCGGCGGCGTTCGGAATGTGTCTCGAATGCTATGTCTTGGGCATCGGGGGACAGATCTCCGTGAAGTGGAACAATCTCAATGTTTTGCATCTTGCGAAGGGCATCCTGGCATTCATTGATTTCACCTTTGCCGGGCAGGAAAACCAAGACATTTCCGGTAGTCTCTTTGAGGGCACGACGGACACCTTTTCCAACGCGTTCCACTAAATCACGGGAGGTCGGAACGACTGTTCCACCAAGATACCGCACGTTAACGGGATAGACGCGTCCTTCCGCCCGCAGCACCCGTCCTCCAATAAACCGTGCGAGGTGCTGTGCGGCTATCGTGGCAGACATAATAACGAGCCTTGCATCGCGTCGCTTTTTTCGGCATATCGCGAGAAAGAGATCTGCTTCGACACCGCGTTCGTGGAATTCGTCTAAGACGATGGTCCCATATTGATCCAATTCCGATCCTGCAGCATACCGCAAAGCGACACCGGGTGTGACGAAACGGATACGGGTTAAAGCATCGGAACCAACATCTTCAAAGCGGACAGTATAACCGACAGAATGCCCTAACGGTTCGCCGCACTGCTTTGCCACCCACCGTGCGAGCGAACGACACGCGACACGCCTCGGTTCGACAACAAGTACTGGAGCATCGGACAGTTCAGCACACCACGGGGGAATTTGTGTCGATTTTCCACTACCGGTTGGTGCTACAATTACCACAGGACCTGCTGCGATTGTCTCCTGAAACGTCCCCTTTAATTCTGTAATTGGAAGCGCGACTTCGTTCATGAGAGGTATTATAGCGGATAGTTGATTCAGTATCAAGCAGGGTTATCAGTTTTCAGTTTGCTTCGCAGTGAGAACGATCAGAAGGCGAGGTTAGAAACCGCGCCAGCGGGGACTGGTTAGAATGCGTCGGGAATCGGAGTTGCCTCCTACAGAAGAATTGAGGAGCTGAACGCGCCTCAAACGTTCTTGACTTTTCTGGGTCTTTCTGATATTATAACTCCATATCAATCAACAAATATTTTAAAGGTAAATAAGTTATGTTGCAGCAGAAACTGACAAAAAACACACAAGCAAAAAAACAGAAAGTTTACTGTCTATTTTCATTGATAGCATTAGCCCTCCTATTGGTTTTCCAGCATTATGCTTATAGTCAAGAATACGTCATTGTAGAGAGTGAAAAAGGCGATAGACTCACCGGCAATTGGCGCGGTGCCACGGATACGCACTTCAAAGTCGAATATAATGGGCAGATTTTACAACTGCCACTGGCAGGACACACTCTCAAATTTCCATCAGATTTGGCGCACGTTCCCGACCGAACCGCTGCAAAGTATTATCGCAATGGACTTACATTACTGGAGTTAGGACTTCCCGAAAACGCACAACGACGATTTGAAGCCGCTATTGAAGAATTCCCAAAATACCCGGATGCTCACTATCAACTCGGATTACTTTACAGAGCAAACGGTGACAATGCGAACGCATTGGAACGATTTCGTTCCGTAGCCATCCTTGATGCTCCGAGTTTCGACCTTGTGCCACTCCTTCATGAACTCGGGAATATTGCCCTTGCGAACGAAACTTACGATGTCGCAGCGGATAACTACCAACTGATTCTCACCCATTATCCAGATCACCCCGATGTCCCAGGATTAAAATATATCACGGGCTTCCTACTCGTCGAGCAATTGGATGATCCAAGTGCCGGATTATTCCTTCTCGAAGCTGCAGTCAAAGATTATCCGGACATGGCATCACATGAAAAAGCACTCTTTCTGATTGGAAAACTACAGGCAGATATGGACCCGTTGGAAAATGCGCTCCACACCTTAGACAGATTTGTCACCCATTATTCAGAGAGTGAGTGGATTTATGACGCACACCTCATCCGTGCAGCGACCAACTTAAAATTGGGTAGACTGGAAGCAGCGGCGAATGAAGCGATTCACGTCAGCGAGATTAGCGCAGATGCGGCGATAAAGGAACAAGCAAAAAAAATTCTGGATCAGACGAAATGGACAGTTTACACCGAGTCAAGCGGACTCCCCGATAACCACATCCAAGCAATGACGACCGATGGCACACGGCTATGGATCGGTACCCCAAAAGGGGTAATGTTATTCGAGACTGCCTTTGACAAATGGATTGCGTTTGACGTTGTTGCACAACTGATTAACACTGCCTTGGAAAACGTGCCAGATGTTACAGCCATTGCAGCAAACTCGCAAGAAGTGTGGGTCGGGACACGTTCTCAGGGTGTGATTCACTATAGTCAACTCACAGGCGACATTCAAAACTACTCCCCAGCTGATGGATTTCCTGCTTGGATTAAGGACATTAAGATGGATGAAACGGAGATTTGGTTCGCTACAGATACGGGAATCATTCGGCGGATTCGCGGGAGCGTTGATCCGCCTCTTCTCTACAATACCGAGACCAGTTTCATCACTACAGACGACATCGATACCTTATTGCTCACGCCTCAAACGGTTTGGTGTGCCTCAGCAGCCGGAGATGTCATAATGTTTGATCGGGAAAAAGAGGAGTGGGATTCCTATCGCTCTACGGAAATCCGCGAGGGCATGAAGGTGGTGGGGCTCGATATTGCAGAAGAGCAGTTGCTCTTTACGTGGTTCAATGCCGATGAAAAATCCAACGGTTATTTTCGAGCAGACCTGGATGGCGGGAATGGGAAATCGACTACCCTGGACACAGGTATAGAAAATGAAGACGATCTAAGGAACATCTACATCAGAGGTGCGCTTGACACCTCACCGCTAACGAAAGAAGAACCTAAGGTAGAACCGGTAGAAGAAATACCGGATCCGACAATACCCGAATTTTCACCAGAGACACAAGGATTCGGAATTGAACCGGAAATAGAAGGATTAGAAACTGAACCACCGCCTCCCACGCCACAAATCCCGTTGGTCCTGTGGATAGCGACGAACAAAGATCTGTATACACATCACACTCGCTCTGCGGATGTATGGGAGTACACAACGACACCCCAGATACTCACGGGTGAATTGATAGTAGATTCTCTCGTCGTGGTAAACAATAGAATCTGGTTAGCGACCTCTAACGGTTTAGCAACTATGAATGCTCAATAAACCTGTTCGCAAGCGTAAGATACGAAAACCGCAAGGTAAATTTATAAAATGCAACCGACATCCACAAAACTTATTACGCGTTGGGCAACTGGTGAACCCATCCAGGTCGAGGACGAGTTGGTTGTTGAGGAACCGCTTGAGATTCGGGTGGGACAACAGAGTTTGATCGTTGTGATGCGGACGCCCGGACACGATTTTGAACTCGCCGCGGGCTTTCTTTATACGGAAAGCCTCATCACTTCCGGTGATGACATCGAAATCATCGCCTATTGTGATGAAGAAGATTCTGGGACGCAGTCGTCGGGTTTATCGTCGTTGCAGAATATTGTCAACGTTCGCCTTACGGAGGAACTGGACCTTGATGCCGAATCAGGTTGGCAGCGGAATTTCCACGCAAATGCGAGTTGTGGACTCTGTGGCAAAATGACGATTGAATCCGTTAGACAGCAGGTATCGCCGTTGAATTCCGGATTCCACACCAATCAAGAGGTATTCTATAAACTCAACGATCGGTTAAGAAAAGCGCAATCCGTTTTTGAAAAAACGGGTGGACTCCACGCCGCTGGGTTATTCGATGAAAAGGGTGAACTCCTGATTATCAGGGAGGACATAGGCAGACACAACGCTGTCGATAAAGTGATCGGACACGCGTTACTATCTGACTTGGTGCCGCTTGATCGGTATATCTTGATGGTGAGCGGACGCGCCAGTTTTGAAATCGTCCAGAAAGCTCTGTTTGCGCGTATCCCGATTATCGTCGCCGTCTCGGCAGCATCTACACTCGCCGTAGATCTCGCCACAGAGGGTAACCTCACGTTAATAGGTTTCATGCGGGGGCAGAGCATGGCAGTCTATAGTTGTCCAGAACGCATTCACTGTCAATAGCGCACAAACGAAAAGGAGAGTCGGATAACTTTTGCTATCTTTTTGAGATGACGCGTCTCTATAGGGGTAAAAGGAATTCGGGCTTACAAAGCCCTCCTATAAAGGAGCAAAATTTTTATGTTAAGCATTTTAAACGGCATCCAAGGGCTCGTCAATCTTCTATTTTTCGTAGCTATTGTTGGGACTTTGGTGGTCTCGTGGATATATGCCAGCCGGTTGAAGAAACAGTACGGTGCCGAGTTTCCGTGGAGCAAAACAGCCTCTATTGTCGGGATCGAAGTCCTACTTTGGATGGGATTTAACTTTTTCTGGGAAATTTTTGAAGCGTTCTGGCTGCCAATTACGATTGTCGCCATTATTGTTATTGTGCTTATCTCGCGAAAGAAAAGGAGATATGTATGAGCAAAGTTAAGGGTGGTGTGCCTTGAACGCGCGCTACCCAAAAAATGAACCTAAGGAGTGCTAAATATGAGTCGGACAGGGAGAGCCGTGGTCGCGTGCGGCAAAGATTTTGAAATTCGTGAGTACCCGGTTCCTGAACCTGAACCTAACACGGTGCTGCTTCGTCAGGAGTTAGCAGGGATTTGCGGAACTGACCTTCACAACTGGCAGAACGGCTTCCAACAAGAAGTTTTACTCGGACATGAAAACGTCGGTATTATTGAGGCGATTGGTGAAGGCGTGGAAACCGATTATGTGGGTAAACCGGTTAAAGAGGGTGACAGGGTCATCTTCGCGCCGGGAACAAACTACGGTGCCTACGGCTTTCAGTGGAACCCAGATGAGGCACCACATTTTCGCGGTGGGTTTGCGGATTATATGTATCTCAACTACCCGAATACATGCTTCATGAAGACCGATGCATCACCTGAAGTTGCTGTACTCACAGAGCCGTTTACTGTCGGTGTTCACGCCGCAATGCGGGGTGAAATAAAATTGGGGGATACCGTCGTTGTGCAGGGTTCCGGTGCTATTGGGCTTGTGACGCTTGCGTGTGCGAAATTGAGCGGTGCCGCAAAAGCGATTATGGTCGGTGGACCTGCCGGACGATTGGAACTCGCGAAACGACTCGGTGCCGACGTAACGATTGACATTGAGGAGGTCACTTCTGTCGAGGAACGGACGGAACTCGTGAAAGCGGAAACGCCCCGTAAAGAGGGGGCAGATGTCGTCTTTGAATGCGCGGGTTTCCTTCCGGCAACGCCAGAGGGTTTGGGTTACACACGCCGTAGCGGGACTTTTGTTGAAGTTGGGCATTTTGTAGATATGGGTTCAATCGATTTCAATATCAACCAATTGTTGATGCGCAAAAACCTTCGTGTTGAAGCTATTTGGGGAAGCAGTTACGAGCACTTCGTTCGTGGTTTACCACTCCTTGAACAGAGCAATTTGCCGTTCGCCGACATGATTAGCCACCAACTGCCACTCTCACAGGTTGGGGACGGATTTAAGGCACTTGACGGCGGTTATCGTATTAAAGGTGAAACGGCGATTAAAATTGCGGTTCGGGCTGAAGAATAAACAAATTCAAGAAAATCGTGCGTTCAAGCGCATATAATGTGCGCTGGTATCGCGCGCCCACAGGAGGCATAATTAATGGCAAAAACGTATCGCGTCGGCTTCGCATCTCTTGTGCATGACCATGTATGGGGTGAACTTCGCCACTGGAAGGCACATCCAAACGTTGAAATTGTCGCTGCAGGCGATGTCAATGCGGAATTACGCGCCCAATTCAGCGCAGAAGTCGGTATCGAGAATATCTATAACTCTTGGCAAGAAATGGTGGAGAAAGAGGAATTAGATATTGTCCAAGCGGCCTCGGAAAACAATGCGGGTGCTGACATCGTCGAAGCGGCAGCGGCGAAAGGGATCCACGTCGTATCCGAAAAGCCGATGGCTGCGCGACTCTCACAAGCGGATCGGATGCTTGCCGCAGCGGAGAACGCTGGTACCCTATTGATGGTGAACTGGCCCACCGCATGGAGTCCCGCACTCAACACCGCAATGAACCTCATCAAAGATGGGGCGATTGGCGACATTTTCTATTTCAAATGGCGTTCCGCACATAATGGACCGATGGAAATCGGGTGCTCTCGCTACTTCTATGAGTGGCTCTACGATGAAGAGAAAAATGGTGCAGGTGCGTTGATGGATTACTGTTGTTACTGCGCCGATATGTGTGCCTACCTCCTCGGTCTGCCACAGCAAGTAACGGCGTTCCGCGGCACCTTTGTTAAAGACTATCCGATCCCTGACGACAACGCCGTCATCGTCATGAAATACGGCAATGCGTTTGGACTCACGGAAGCATCTTGGACCCAAAAGGTTGGCTATATCACACCGAATCCGGTAGTCTATGGCACGGAGGGCGCGTTGATGGTAAGCGGCAACGAAGTTCACCTGCATCCTGCAAATGGCGACGCTGAAGTAGTTACCCCTGAACCACTCCCAGAGGGCAAACGCAACGCCGCGGAATACTTTATTCACTGCTTGGAGACAGGCGAACCGATTGAAGGTCTGTGCAGTGCCAAAGTGAGCCGTGATGCCCAAGAAATCCTCGAAGCGGGACTGGTGTCAGCGGATAGTGGACAGGTTGTTAACTTGCCGATGTCGTAAAGTATCACGGGTGCGGTTTCAGACCGTGCCCATAGGAACGTCAGGAGAAATTGATGAGCAATAGAATTCCAATAGCGTTACAACTATATTCCGTTAGAGATGATTGTGCAGGCGACCTATCTTTAACGCTCCAAGCGGTCGCACAGATGGGTTATGAAGGTGTTGAGTTTGCGGGTTACTATGATCGGACTGCCGAAGAATTACGCGGGATGTGCGATGACCTCGGATTGAAAGTTGCGGGGACGCATACAGGGATAAACACACTTCTCGGTGATGAACTCGCCAAAACGGTTGAATTCAACAAGGGACTCGGCAATCCGTATCTGATTGTGCCGGGACTCTCTGCGGAGTACCAAGGTTCGCAACAAGCATGGCGTGAGACAGCAAAACTCTTCAACGATATTGCTGAAAAAATCGCTGATCAAGGGATGTTCACGGGTTACCACAATCACACAGGTGAATTCACACCGATGGAAGATGAAGTTCCGTGGGATATATTCGGCGAGAACACCCGTGACGATGTCGTGATGCAAATTGACATCGGTCATGCCCTTCGCGCAGGTGCCGACCCTGTGGCGTATATTGAACGCTATCCCGGTAGATCGAAATTGGTGCACCTGAAAGAGTATTCACCTACGAATGACAAGGCAAACGTCGGTGAAGGTGAGATTCCGTGGGAGGCTGTGTTCCATGCCTGTGAAACCGTCGGTGGCACGGAGTGGTACATCGTTGAACAGGAAAGTTACGCCTATCCACCTCTTGAATGTGCGGAACGCTGCATCGAAAATCTACGAAAGATGGGGAAAATTTCTTAATTATACCTTGCGGAGAAACAACGGACGTTTGAACGCTAACGTGCGTCCCTCAAATCCGTTTGCGTGTTTTTGCAATGTAATACAAGGAATGAATTTCGTCTATTCCCAGACTAAATCCGGTGTTTCTGCGTATTGTTGCAAGCTGCGTTTAAAAACCTTTCCGTAGATCCGCTTTCCACTTCGTTTCAAGCTGCGCGCTTTTTATGCTAAAATCCAAAAATAGATTGACACCTAAAGGACAGCGACCTACCAGTCGTTCCGATAGTGTTGAAACAGATCTTTTGCTCTGGTGGGAAGATTTTTATCTTCCCATTTTCGAGTACGTCCTCCCAAAAATTGGGAATCTGGAAGGGAAAAAGGTCCTTGAACTCGGTACTGGTACTGGGGGCACTGCGACGCTGCTGGCGAAACGGGGTGCCTCTGTTATCGGCATAGATTTACTGCCTTTTCGACTCGCTGAAGCGCAGGCGCGCGCAACAGAACACAACGTCGTTGAGGCGGTTAATTTTGCCCTGATGGACGCGACGCATCTCGCCTTTCCCGATAATACCTTCGATTTTATCATTTCTAAATCCGTATTGGTTTTCACAGATCATCGGCAAACTGCGAAAGAATGCTACCGCGTTCTCAAACCGGAGGGAAAAGCGATCTTCATGGAAAACATGCGCCATCACCCGATGGTATGGTTGTATCGGAAAATGTTCCTGAAGTATTCGGGTAAACTGCGTTACTTTTCAGTGGGGGATATTGAAACCGTCGGTGCTGAATTTGAGAAGTTGGAGCATCGTGAGTTTCATCTCTCCGCCGTGAGCGCACTGTTTTGGCAGAAATGCATTTCTATCCCACTATTTTATCGGTGGAGCCTTCGCATCCTTAAAGTGATTGATACATCTCTCCTGAAATGCCTACCATTCCTCAAGCGATTCTGTTGGATTACTGCGATGATTTGCCACAGAGATTAGTGATCTGACATACTTCCATAGTTAAGTGCGTAGGATGGGTTGAACCATAGGTGTCAATTTAAGAAAAAACTGATCGTGGTACCGTAGGTTGGGTAGAACGGATTCCATCAAACCCCGAAAAAGGCACAGAAAAATGGAAACTCGCCAGACACGCTATAGCCACCAGATACCGAGTGAAACCCAACGCTTTGGGGGGAGACTTCCGTGACACTGACCGCATGAAGTTGGGTTTCACTGTGTTTTTGAGAGTATAGGGTGTCTATCAAATTTCAGGTGTGTTTGGCACCCCGATGTTCGCCTTCTCAACACCGTTCTACCCAACCTACGGGCGCATTGTTCTTGGGTTCAACCCGGTTCGGTTAGGGAACCGAACCTATCGGGGTCTGGGTGAACGTCGCGTTTAATGCAATATAAACTTTTAGAAGTGGTATAGCATGGCGGAGAAGTCTTTGCCGTTGTTAGCCATGTTTCAGCCAATTGTCAAAAAGCGGTTTGAGCCGTTCGGGGAGACTTCCTAAAAAAGTGGGTTCGTTGAGCCATTCTTGACTGGTCGGACTCTGTGGATTTGGAGGTTCATTTTCCGAAGGAACAGTGAGAACAGCATAGTGGAGCGTCTGCCGTTTTTTCCCAGAAAGGTTGTATCCTTTGTGGAGCAGGCTTGAATTGTAAAAGACGATGTCACCGGCTTTCAGGTCTACGACCCGTTGGTTCGGCATCGCTGCCTGTGGGGTTTGTCGTATGACAGCGCGCTCGGCATCTGTGAGTTCACGTCGATGGCTACCCGGGACGATATAAAGGGTCTCATCGTCATAAAGCGCACCATTGAGTTGAACGTGGCTTCTGAGTCGACTACGGAGGGTTTCAAGTGGGACTTCCCCATCGGGAGCGGAATCTCGATGCCAATTGATGTGATACGGTTTTCGATCGGAACTGAGGAGAAGCGTGCAGAGGTGATACCTTAACCTTTGCCCAATAAGTGCTTCAATGACATCTAATATCTGCGGATGTGCAAGCGCGCCGACGAGTGCTTGCTCGCGAATGCTTGGGTGAAAAATGTTATTGACCCCCCAGATGTCATCGCGTTCGCTATCTATGTAGCGTAGGTGGTCGGCGTGTAGACCTTCAACACGGCATTTGTGGAGTATCCGATCGATAGCATTCCGATAGGTTTGGATGTCGGTTTCAGAGAGTGCGCTCTTACGAATAATATAACCATTTTCAACAAAGGCATCAATTTCTGAGTGGGTTAGCATCTTAGGTTTACCTCATGACATGGTAACAGTTTCTAAGTCGAATTGTCTGGACAGTAGAGGTCGTTAAACTCAATTTCGTTTCCATCCGGATCAAAGATGAAGAAAGCCCGACATTTACCGCGCGGGTCATCAAAATCAAAAGGTCCGCGAGTCCGATATGGCAGAGAAGCGAACTGTTTGGTGAGTTGATTAATTCGATCGGTGTCCGTCACGAAGGCAAAGTGCATGGGTCCCCCTGCATCATGCCCGGGGCTTCCTGCTTCTTTGAGGACAAGATGTCCATTATCTAAGTAGATATAAAGCTGCCGATTGTTGCGCTCAAGAACTTCAAATCCGAGTAGATCTCGGTAAAACTCCGCTGCGCGTTCAAGATTGGCAACTTTAACGAAGACTTCTCCAATGCCGTAATAACCGTTCATAGCGTATCCCTCCGACACTACGGTATCTGGTAAACAAAAAGGCTCTGGATTGGTGAAATCCGGAGCCTCTTTGTCTTAGGCTACTGATACCTTAGCGTTTCTTGATGTGTGCCCATGTGGTAGCGAGTTTCCCCTGCGCTTCCACAGCAACGGCACCGAGAACTGCGCCACCAGCGAGTTCTTTTACTTCGTCTTCACTGATCGCACGTTCCCAGAAGTAGACCTCGTCAATCATGCCATCAATCCAGAAGTCGTTGCCAGCATTACCGCCGACTTGCCGTCCGACACCGAGTTCAACCGGACGCTCCGGGAACGTCAATAGTGGGGTCTCAATCGGTCTCGGATTCTGCTGTCCACTGGCGGGAACTACAGTATCACCGGTAACAGAGGAGGTTACATACGCTGTCGCTTCTTCACCATTAACAACGTAAGCGACGTGAACCCATTCCTCTTCTGCGTAAACATTGTCAGTGGCAAACCAACCTTCGCTGCCTGCCCAGCAGCTGCCCCAGGTCAAATTTGCCTCGGACGTGGTGCACATTCGCACCATGAAGTGGTCACCCCAACCGACCTTGTCGCCTTTGAAGAACATCGCGGAGTGGTTCCTGCCCCCGCCTGTTCTGATGTAGAACCACAAGGAGACAGAGAAGATACCGTCCTCTTTTTCAAGGCTTGCGGAGGAAGGGATTGCGACATACTGTCCAGTGTCCTCGCCGGTTGCGGGATTCTCTGGATTCTCAACGTTAAGTGCCATACCGAATTCCGCGTTTATGGCACTCGCCCCGTTCACAAATTCGCCATCGTTACTTCCGATGGAATCGTTTGCCGTGCCATCGTCAAAGTTCCAAACAGAGACGAGACCATCTTCAAGCCCGGCGTAGCTATTGACACCGAGCATCATAAGTGCTAAAATGAAAAACAGACAAATGTGCTTCATAATAAAGCTCCTTATCGTTTCAATTCTAACTTAGCGGGTTTGCGATAGAATCGCACGAACCCGCACTGTTTTTAGTTCCTCAATTGTATTTAGCGGTAATGATGATAGGATTTGACCTTTCCCCAAGTGGTAGCTAATTTGCCTTCCGCTTTGACAGCCAGTGCCTTTTCTGGACGTGTGCCACTACCGAGTTCCTCGACTTCCTCTTCAGAGAGGGCGCGGTCCCAGATGATAACATCGTCGATGATGCCATCAAGGAATGTATCGTTGCCATCATTGCCCCCGATACCTCGACCTGCACCGAGTTCCAAAGGACGATCTTTGAACAGATTATAGGGTTCCGGTGCCAATTTTGGGTTTTGTTGACCACTCACAGGTATTTCGGTTTTCCCGCCCTCTGGTGTTACGTATCCAATTGCCTCCTCACCATCTGCCGTCTGGCAGAGATGGAACCACTTATCGGTTTCAATGGCACCATCCGTGGCGAACCAATTTTCGGCACCGCCACTTGTTGTTCCCCACGTCAGACCGGTATCACTGGTTGTCACGATACGGAAGGTGAAGTTCGCACCCCAACCGACCTTTGCGCCTTTCCAAACCCCAGAGTGGTTTCTTCCCTCGCGGACATAGAGCCAATAGGAGACAGTATGTGCTCCCTCAATTATTGACTCAAGATCGGCGTTAAATTCAATATCCGCCCGTGAATCTTGATTCCCATCAACATCCAACGCCTTCCCAAATTTGCCATCACCCGTGATTGTAGCTCCCTTGAAGAGTTCGCCGTGTGCATTCCCTATGGCATCCGTCACCTTTCCATCGTCAAAGGTCCAGGCAGCGATGACGCCATCATTTATGTCTGCGAACGCAGAAACTGAAACACCGATCATTAACACAACGATAGCGAGTATAGAAATATATAGTTTCACTTTAATTGTCCTCCGTTAGTGGATTCTGGTAGCGAACAAACACCAACGAACCGTTTGAAGAAAAATTTGTAAGGTTGGCGTTATCCGCACCAACTTTATAATTCGGGCTGTCCAATTCGTCCATTTCTAAATTATAACGTGCGGACTGCCCATAATAGATAGCGGTCTGACACCGCATAAGCATTCATCGTAGTGCGATTCATTACGCGTCCCAGTGATGATAAATTGTCCTGTCACATATACATCAAGAATGAGACGCAGTATTATCTAAAAAGAATTTAACGAAAAAAGTAAACTTTTTCCGCAAAAACTTGTCTAATAAGTGAAAGCAAAACAGAGATGCCTCTTTGGAGATTTACACAATCCCAGTAACCCAAGTTGCTACCTAACAGACAAGCACTTGGCAGTTTTGCTTTTCAATACCATGGGGGTTCCGTTGCAGTGTTTCTACCCGGGCACAGGCTAAAATACTGAGAAGGAACTCCCCGTGGTCCCGATTATTTAGCGATTTACACACTTCGCGCCGACTTTTCATCCGACCCAGATACAAATTCAACTTGTAATATAAGAAATCTGACGCAGAAATGAGGGTTCACGCTCTATTAAAAAACAATATGTTATATAACTATTTTTGTCAAGAAAAAAAATTCATTCCGAAACAATTTCTTTCCCTTCAACTGCAATAAGCCGTTGATTCACCGAAAGGTTGGTTGCAGTATCAACAATTCCACTGTTCCAACGGATTTCCAACAAGTCAATATTTTCAGCATCCTTCAGTCCGAAATGAACCCGAAGGTCGCTGAATGCGAGATAACTTCCACTACTCTTCACTTCTGCATACTGCGTGAGTCCACCAGCAACAACTTTGATATGCGCGCCGATAGCGGAACGGTTGCTTTTTGTGCCGACGGCTTGCACCTGTATCCAATTGTTTTGGTTCCCCCCCTCATTTCTCAGGAGATCAACGGTCTGATTCCAGTTCGTGATAAGGATATCGATGTCGCCATCGTTATCATAGTCGCCAAAAGCGGCAGCTCGACTTGTCTTACGCAGTGCGAACCCCTCTCCCATCTGTGCTGTGACATTCGCGAATTTCCCATTACCTAAATTCCGAAAGAGTAGATTTTGCTGCGGTGTCGTCGTGGATCGATCGACCTCGGCGATGTTGTCCATGGTATGCCCATTTGCGACGAATATATCCTTGTAACCGTCGTTATCGACATCGAGAAAACCGATGCCCCAACCGAGGTAACGATGTGTGTGTTCGGCAACCCCAGCAGGAATTGTGGCATCAATGAAAAAGTTGTCCCCTTCATTGTGGTAGAGAGTATTCGTCTCGTTCTGGAAGTTACTGACTGTGAGATCTAATTTGCCATCGTTGTCATAATCTGCGAAGGCGACCCCCATCCCCGCTTCTGCTTTTCCCATATCGCTGCAGCTGACACCAGAAAGCAATCCCGCCTCTTCAAAGGTGCCGTCGCCTTGATTTTCAAATAGGAAATTGAAATCCTGATCGTTGGCGACATAGATGTCAATGTCACCATCGTTGTCACTATCTCCAATGGCAACGCCGAGACCGTGCGCAGCAGGGACGCTTAACAAACCGCTCTGTTCGGTCAGATTGATGAAAGTGCCGTCCCCTTTGTTACGATACAATACATCTGGTTGCGGGGGATAAGAACTCGGACCACAGTAAACAGCAATGTCGTGTCGATAACACGGTTTGTCAGTATTAGGGGTATATTTCGCATAATTGCTCACGTAGAGTTCCAGAAACCCATCATTGTCAAAGTCAGCAAAGGCACAACTCGTTCCCCATCCGGTATCTGCGACCTGTGCGGCGGCTGCGACATCGGTGAAAGTGCCATTCCCATTGTTACGGTAAAGTGCATTGTCACCGAAGTTGGTTACATAGAGGTCTATGTTGCCATCGTTATCGTAATCGCCGGCGGTTGCGCCGACACCATAGCGGGTATCGCCGACACCTGCGATGCTGGTGACATCTGTGAAAGTGCCATCACCGTTGTTGTGGTAGAGAACGTTCGTAGGGAGTGGCGCAGCGACCTGCTCTCCCTGCGGACTCGCATTGATAAGGTAGATGTCCAAATATCCGTCGTTATCGTAATCGAAGAAGCCACCGCCTGATCCGTATTGCTCATTAAAGAGACGTTCGCCGCTTTCACCGTCGGTGTGCTTGAAGTGAATCCTTGATTCTTCAGCCACCTCAACAAAAGTGACAGCGTATACTACAGACGACACGAAAAAGGCACACATTAGGAAAGAAAAACGAATTTTTAATTTTACCTTGCGGATAAACACTGTGGGTTTCATCTGTGGCATGCCTTTCTCAAATCCGCCTGCGTGTTTTTGCTTGGGTATTTCTGCGTATTGTTGCAGGCTACTGCTTTGAGTCTAACGAACACGTCTTAACGGAGACAGAAATTAAAAACGCTTTTTTGTAGCCTCCATCGCCAGACGAATCTCGTTCAAGCGGTCTTTGTAGGCGGTATTCTTCGGTTCTAAGTCAATTGCGCGTAAGATAGACTGTTCCGCCTGCGTATATGCTCCGTAGCGGTAGTATGCGTAAGCGAGGGTATCCAAGCGAGCGGCATTAGCGTCTAACGCGACAGCACGTTCCGCCAATTCAACTGCGCGCTTCAGGTGCTCACCTTGCGATGCATAAAGCCACGCGAGATTGTTATGCGCATCTGCCGAGTTTTCATCCACAGCAATCGCTTGCGTAAAAGCGTGAATAGCATCTGAGACCTGCTGCTGTTTGAGATGAAGAACGCCCTGTCGTACCCACGCTTTTGCGTCATTGGGATGGATGGATGTCAATTGTTGGTAAACGGCAATCGCGTCGGCAAACATGTGTTGCTGGGCATAGACCTCTGCGAGTCCATAGTAGGCTGGGGTTAAATTCTTATCCCGTTGAATCGCTGTTTGAAGACAACTCTGTGCTTCAGTGAACTTGCGTTGGCGAGCGTGCAACCAACCGAGATGGAGATGTGCTTCAGCGTCTGTATCATCAAGCGCAATAAGGTGTTGAAAAGCTGAAACTGCTTCTGCGAACTGCCCCGTCTGCATGTAAAGTCCGCCCAAATTGTGATAAAGCAGGAGTGTATTGGGATGCAACGCAGTAGCGATTTTATAGGCGTGAATTGCTTCCTTAGAGTTGCCGATTTCAATGTGTGCTTCTGCCAGTTTCACATGTGGCTCTAAGGCAGTCGGTTGCTCCAGCAAGCGTCTGCGATATCGGTTCGTCTGATCGTTATAGGTTTTCACCCGTTGGAAAGAGGTCATCAATTTTTTCGCTTCCGCCAGATTCTGTTTGGCAACATCACCATCCGAACGCTGTCCCAAACGTCGATAAACGAGCGCGAGATTGTAATGGGTCTCGGCGTGATACGGCGCGATCGTGAGAGCCGTCTGGTAATTCTGGGCGGCGTCCTCTAATCTATCCTGTAGGAACGCAATTTTGCCCAACCCCTGATAGACGGGTGCGAGGCTTTCATCCAGTGCGAGTGCCTGCTGATACGCACGTTTCGCCAACGCCAACTTACCTCTTTGGACGTAAGTATCGGCAAGTCGGAAAAAGGGTTCAGCGTTCTTTGGTAGCATGGCGACAGCGTGTTGCCCGTGGTTTTCAGCGTCTACGAACCTTCCTTGTGAATGGTAAAGCCGCGCCAGACAGACATGGGCAACACCGTGAGTCCGTGGCGATGCAGGCAATTCCAAAGCATGGAGATACGCCTCTAACGCATCGTCGGTTTTTTCCTTGAGTCTATAAACCGCACCGAGTTCGCAGTACGCCTCTGCATTTTGTGGGTTCAATTGCAAGACTCGCTGAAAATCGGCGAGTGCTTCGTCATAAAGTCCCAATTGGATTGCGCGCATCCCGCTGGCATAATATTTGGACTGTTCGTCGTCAAACACATTATCGGTTTGCTGAGCAAAAACCAGAGATGCAACAAAGCAGAAAGCGAGGAAGTTCGTCACAAACCAACTTTTTTTCCCATGACCGCTTTTGAAGTGATTCCACATCTGCTTCACCGTTGTGCCTCCGAATGATATACCAAGGCATCTCCAATAATTGTCGCCAGCAGATTGATTTCGCAGTGTGCTGGATCCCATTCAAAGAGAATTAGGTTCGTCTGCGCTTCTACGCGTTTTTTTGCGTTAAGGAGACGCATCGGTTGTAGCGTGGCGAGTGAGACTGATTCCTCAAGGGAAATACCTGCAAACCGGACACTGTTCTCAATACCGCGTGCTAATTCGATAGCAGAACCGGCGAGATACTCTGTCCCGACCAATCGGACACATCGTTCTGCGGTCAATTCCACCGATTTTCCTGCAAACTGATAGATACCGGGCTTCATTCCGGCTAAAGCGACAGCATCGCTGACAAGAAGGCACCGATCAAGCGTTTTGGCGCGTATCATCGACTTAGCAACGGTAGGCGGGAGGTGATGCCCATCAACAATAAGGCTTGCCCAGAGCTCATCAGCACCGAGTTGCTCCCAAATATAATTCGGATGGCGACGAATTAAGGCGTGCGCACCATTGCCGAGATGCGTGGACAGTCTCGCGCCAGCGTCAATTGCCGCTCGAATATCGTCCGCCGAAGCATCTGTATGTCCCAATGCAACGACAATCCCATTCGCGACCAGCTTTTCAATAAACGGACTGGCACCCTTTTTTTCAGGGGCGAGCGTTACAATGGTGATTTGCCCTTCGGCACTGTCCTGCCACCGCTGAAACTCGTCCCAATCCGGTTCTCTCACATGCTCTAACGGATGTGCGCCTCGCGGTCCATCCTCGGCGGAGATATAGGGTCCTTCAAGATGGATTCCAAGCACTGAGTGTGCAACAAGCGGATCGGCTTTACACGCTTTTAGAATAGCACGAAGGGAATTACGGATTCCCTCAAAAGAACCCGTCACAACTGTGGGACACAAGAAGCCGGTGCCGACCCGCCACAGGGCGCGGACCATTTCGGATACATCTTCCGACGTAACGGTAGCAACATTGAGGTCGAATCCAGCAAAACCATTCACCTGAATATCTATCAATGCCGGTGCGATCCATGTGTTGCTGTTGACAGAGCCTACTTTGTGAATTGTTTGAACGTGCCCATCAGTCAGAACAATCTCGGTAGGGGTGTTATTGAAAAGTGTACATCCACGAAATTTCATGTTTTTTATAGCAGTCAGCCATCAGCAGTCAGCGCGGAATAGAAGATTGAAAGTCCCTTAGATGGAAGAATGGAAAGATAGGTGTCCGACTGTGCAACCTTCCAACCAAGCCTTGCTACCCAAACACTAAAGGTTCCCAATGGTTTCTATAATACCTGAAAACGGATTTGTTACCAAGAAAAAAGGGTTGCATTTTTTGGCGAAATTCGGTTAAAGTATATTCAAGAACATCTGAACCAGTTTACGGAACTATCGTCTGATTTCTTCGGAGCAAGTTTTCGGAACATATAGGTCACGCCGAAATTTCTGCTGAAGGGAGTAACGATTTGGACGTGGAGGACAAAATGGAATATTTAGCATACGGAAAAGGCAGGGCATCTCAATAACACCTGTGAAAACTATGAAGCTGGCGGCAAACTGATGTTGAAGGCTCTTGACGAAGGTATCACGTTCTGGGATACCGCCGAAGGTTATGGAAGTCAACCGCATCTCGGAGAGGCAGTACGTCAAATTCCGCGAGAGGAAGTTGTCATACAAACGAAAACCGGTGCGAAAGATTATGAAGGTGCCAAGGCAACACGTTCTCTTCAGGAAATGCAAACGGATTACTTAGATGTTCTATTACTGCACGGTATCGCCTCGCCTGAAGATTTAGTATCGCGAGAAGGCGCACTCGACGCGTTCCGAGAAGCAAAAGCGGCTGGCAAAATCCGAGTTATTGGCTGTTCTACACATATCTATACAGGTTCGGTGATGGACGCAGTGATTGACCACCCAGAACTTGAGGTAATTCTGACGACAGCCAATAAAGAGGGTAAGATGTTAGAGGGCGGTCCTTTTAATCGGCATCTGGAATACATCGAACGTGCCTATTCGCTCGGTAAAGGCATCAGTATCATGAAGGTTATCGTCGCAGGTGATATTCCAGAGGCAGATATGCCGGAATGGATTGCGTGGGGTTTTAACCTCGAAACGGCACATGCGATCAACCTCGGTATCAGCGATTACCCGCACATCACACTGGATGTCGGTCTTGCCCGTGCGAGTGCGAGACGACGTTTGATACAACGTAAAGCGGCTTAAAGGCGGTTGGCAATTGGCTGTTAGCGAATGGTGACTGGCAATTAGCAATCAGAAAGAGGTCCGTAAAGAGGTTTTCTTACAACCAAACTGATAGCCTGCAACAATACGCAGAAATACCCAAGCAAAAACACGCAGGCGGATATAAGGGAAGCACGTAATAGTCCAAACGCACGTTGTTCCTCCGCAAGGTAAAAATAAAAAATTGAAACAACTACGCGGCAAACCGCTCAAAGACTTTCTGAAGCAGGTGAAACCGCCGGAAAGAGAACTGGTTTTTATCCTACAAGACGTGCAAGACCCGGTGAATGTCGGTTCTGCATTTCGGATAGCGGACGCATGTCGTGTGAAAGAACTAATCTTGACAGGTATCAGCGCACAACCGCCCCACCCATTGGTGCGCAAAGTGGCACGCGGGAAACACAGAAGGGTCAAATGGCGATACACTGAGCAGGCAGCGGACGCGATTGCATTACTTAAAGCCGATGGTTACATGAGCTGCGCTTTAGAAGTTACTGCGCACTCCATGCGTTACGATGAGGCAGACTATCCAGAAAAAATCTGTCTCATCGTAGGACACGAAGACCACGGGGTAACGAAACGAACGCTTGCTGCCTGTGACATGGTCATCTATCTTCCAATGTATGGCGCGGGAGCCTCACTGAACGTTCACGTCTCGCTCGGTATCGCCGCCTATCACATTTTACATCAATTTTAATAGTTGTCAGTTATCAGCACGCTGCGCTTTCAGTTATCAGTTAAGAGATCTTGGTTTAACAATACCGTCTTTTAACTTATAACCGACAGCCGACAACTCATAACTACAAAGAGATACGTATCCAATCAGAGAACGACGATTGACTTAATGGATCAACCGTAGCGAGGACCATAGTAAAAAATGTCGAAAACGATGCGAGCGATTATGTGTCGCGAACCGTGGGATTACCGCCTCGAAGAGGTCCCGATGCCAGAGGCAGGTCCCGGCGAAGTCGTCATTAAGGTGAATGCATGCGGGGTCTGCGCAAGCGACATTAAGTGTTATACAGGCGCGCCACTCTTCTGGGGAGATGAGAATCGCAAACCGTATGTAGAAGCACCCGTTATTGCTGGACACGAATTCATCGGTGAAGTCGTGGAACTCGGTCAGGGGGCTGGCGAGAAGTATAAACTTGAAATCGGTGATACGGCTATTGCAGAGCAGATAGTTCCGTGTTGGGAGTGTCGGTATTGCCGAACTGGGAAGTACTGGCTTTGCCAAGTCCATAACATCTATGGGTTTCAACCGGTCGTGAACGGTGGTATGGCGGACTATATGAAGTTCCCGGCGCGCTCGCTTGTCTACAAGGTGCCTTCTGAGATTCCGACAGCAAATGCCGCAGTGATTGAACCACTCGCTTGTTCTATTCATGCCATCCAACGCGGAAACATTGAGTTTGGTGATGTTGTCGTGATTGCGGGGGCAGGCACGCTTGGACTCGGTATGATCGGCGCGGCACGGTTGAAAAATCCGGGTGTGCTTATCGCCATCGACCTGATGCCGAACCGGTTAGAGGTTGCCAAAAAATTGGGAGCGGATATTGGAATTAATCCATCGGAAACGGATGCTGTTCAAGAGGTGTTGGATCTCACGGAAGGCTACGGCTGTGATGTCTATATTGAGGCAACGGGACACCCGAAGGCGGTTGAGCAGGGACTGCACATGATTCGGAAGGCAGGCACCTTCGTCGAATTCAGCGTTATGCGGGAACCGGTAACAGTGGACTGGACGATCATCGGCGACACGAAAGAATTGAATATCCACGGTTCGCATTTAGGACCGTATGCGTATCCGCTGGCGATTGATTATATCCATCGCGGTTTAATTGAAGTCGAGCATATTGTGACGCATCAACTGCCGTTGGCGGACTATCTCACAGGATTCGAGATGGTTCAAGAAGGGGCGGATTCGATTAAGGTACAGTTGGTGCCTTAACTTTGTCCAACAGATGCCTGACTTGCCGCTTTGAAGACGGCATTAATTGCCCCGAAGAGAACTGGCAAATTATCTATACTAAAACCCGTTCTATTTTGGATGAAGGCATCGTTAACAAGTTTCCCAAATTGCCATCGTTCCCCATCGCTGACAATACCGTACACCGGGGTATCCGGATCATCGTTGATTTTTTGGGCAGCGACTAATTCTGCCAAGCATTGTCCCCAGCCTTGCTCAAAATCATTCTTCTTTGCTTCAACAGCAATTATCAAGGGTGTTCCAACAACAGTCATCCCTAATTCGGATTTTGTAGCGACGAGGTAATCTGGCGTACCGTTCAGGGTTTCATCATAGGTAATGGGTTCCCTTATCCAGAGCGCGTAAGTATCAGCATACGCTTTGTAAGCCTCCTTTAAAACAGGAAAAATAATCGCTTCACAGCGCGATGCCTCAGATGAGAAAACGTTGACGTTTTCCATAGTAAATTTGAATTCTTGCAAAAACTGCTCCGAAGGGCTCGCCGCTTTAACTTTGAAAAAGTCATTTGTTATGTATTTGATTCTAAATTTTTTTTGGACTTCAGAGACCCTTTTGAAATCACTAAATGCCATGATTTTTATGCCTCCGGTGGATAATAACCTGCAGGTAACAACTCGGATTAACATATATTATATCTCAATATAGAATATAAACGTAATCTTTTTCTCATACCGTATTCCACACTTGGAGTGGATGAAAAGTGTGGACAGATACGGAGTTCCGCGTATACGCGGAGAGGGGTAAACCGATTTCAGCATTTTAGATTTGATCCTTTTCAAAAACTCTGGTAGAATACACGGGAATATGAAGAGACAGTAAGAACAACCAAAACAAAAAACGATATACGAGAATATAAGGAGTTAGGCAATCCCTCCGGTTTCTTGCCTAATTTTCCGATGAAAATTACCGAGATTGAATCAATTCCATTGCGTGTGCCTTACGAAGAACGGATTCGCAAGAGATACTATCACTTCGCGATGACCGAGTTGGTCACGGTCTATAAATTTTATACCGATACCGGTCTCATCGGTCTCGGAGAGAACCCAGGACCGCCGTTTGATCAGGAGGTGCTGGATGCCTATCTCGGCACGAATCCGTTCGATCACGTCATGGGTGACGGACGTTTTAATCTCGACATGGCGTGCTACGACCTGATGGGGAAACATCTTGGTCTGCCAGCATGGAAATTGATGGGTCAACAGGTTCGACAGTGGGTTGCGATGGGGTGGTGGATGCCGTGTATGTCTCCTGAGGACACCGCTGCTGAGGTTCAAGTCGCTGCTGAACGCGGATACCGCGGTTTGAAGTGTAAAGCTCGGGCTTTCTACGATGTTGTCGAGCAGTCGCATGCGATCCAAGAGGTCGCGTCCCCTGACTTTCGCGTGGAGTTCGACTTCAACGGCTCGTTAATTAATGTCGAAAAGGCACTACCTATCCTACGGGAACTGGAGAAAATTCCGGTCGTCAAGGGTCTCGAAGAACCGATTTTCGCTTATGATGTGGAGGGGTGGCGACGGTTACATCAAGAGATTCGGATTCCGTTCTATTTGCATGGTGTCGGTGTTATCCGGGAGGGTGCCTCGCGTCAACCCTCTGGTCCATGGATTGGACTTCGGGTAGGCGATTTTGACGGTGCGCTGTGTAGCCACGAGAGTGTCAAAAGTGCGTTGGCATCGGGGTGGGCTTTCGCTGCTGCGAATACACCGATCCTACTCCAGTATGTCGGGACTGGTATTACGGCGGCATTTGCGTGTCATCTGGGAGCCGTGATACCGACAGCCACTATACCGGGTGTCACTGCGAGCCACGCTTATGAAAGCGATCTACTTGTTACACCGCACAAAGTCCAGCGCGGATTTATGCAGGTCCCTGACGGTCCCGGTCTCGGTGTCGCATTAGATGAAGATGCCGTGAAACGGTATTCCCAAACGCCTGAACCGACATGGGCGCGGCACATCTCCGTTGTCACGTTACCGGGTGGCATAAAGCACTACTACCGAAACCTGCAACAAGCGGAACGTCTCATGAAGCAGGGGGTGGACGAATCTTATGCTCCGGGTGTCCGTCTGGATGAGTGGGAGGACGACGGTAGTGAAGCGTTTGACCAACTCTTCAAGCAGTTACAGGAGAGAGATTGGCCCGTGTGGGAGACATCGGTTTAGTGTTGGGTTTCGCTATAATCCCAATGATGTTAAGATGCCTGAATTCCGAAGGTGAGACTTTAGTCTTGGGAGTTCTCCGTGATCTCCGCTCTACCCAACCTACGCACTACGCACGAATCAGCTAACCTGTATGACAAGGAGTAGCATATTATGATGACACCTGAACAACGTTATCTTTTCGATGTTACCGGTTACCTTCACCTGAAGAATGTCATGAGTGACGAAGAACTGAAAACGGCGCAAGAAGCCGCAAACGAATACATCAACACGCCTACTGAAGAACTCCCACCCGGATTTAATTCCAGCGAAAAGAACCTCCCAAACGGCTTTGCCTTTGCGAAACCCTTAGAGGCACTCACGATGCACCGATCAACGTGGCCGATCATCAAGGAACTGACGAATAACAAACCGCAGTTGATGCGTGGCACAATGATTGCGGATCGGGCGGGTGTGTCAGAGTCGGCGGAAGGGCTCCGCTTGCATTGCGCACGAGAGGATTTTGGATGGCACTGTAACCGTTATGAGGTCCGACACGGTCAAATCTTCTGTGACGATTTTGTTGTCTTTCCGTATCTGTTCGATGTGCATCCGGGAGATGGTGGATTGCTGGTCGTTCCCGGCACACACAAGACTCTTTTTGATCGTCCCGAACACCTCTACAACAACGGAAAGATTAAGGATACTGATGATGTTCCAGAAGGGGTCGTTAACATCACACCAAAGGCAGGGGATTTCGTAATCATCTCTGAACTCTTGACGCACGGTGCACTGCCTTGGAAACCGAAAGACCGCTATCGTTGCGTCCTGACCTTACGCTACAGACCGCAACATCGTGGCGAGAGTCGAGTGCCGCCAGAGGTTAGAACACGATTATCACCAGAAACGCTGGAACTCATCTCCCAGGCAGACCACTATCACACGAAAGAGATCGTTAAAAAGGATGTTATTACATTGACGTAATCGGGGTTACAACCCCCACTTTGGGGTTACAAACCCTCCCCCCAAATGCGTTCTTAGATTTGCGTTAATCGACGGGTCTTACTGCTGGCGTGCCATGCTGCTCACACCATGAGGCAAGTGGGCTTTCACCACCGCCTGGATGATATTCTTGCGTTTTCTTGAAGGGTTCTCCAACCAGATACCGATCGAGCGGCGACAACTTATCCAACAAATCCTGTTCCTGTGTCCGATAATCCATCGGCATTACCCAACGGTAACCGTAACCGAACATTACAGCTTTGCGCGTCTGGTCAGTTAGGTTTGTTGCCCCTGCATGAAAAATACGATTCTCAAACAGTAGGCAATCGCCGGGTTGTAGGCTCGGTTCGAGGGCACCCTCTGGATCCACCTTTCCTTCTGGAATGGAAATCCGTTCGAGCAGATGATTGCTACCGGGAGCGACGAGCGTTGCACCGGAATTGGGTTCGCTCAGATCGGTGAAGTAGTAGGCGCATTTTAGCAAGATGCGTGGTAACGTGTTACCGTGTGTTCTTGTCGCGATAGCGTAGTCGCGATGCCAACCCGGCATACGGGCGGTGTCCGGTGTGTCCGGTGGATCCGGGTGTTTATATATCAGGTGTGAGGTCATGAGTTGCAAATGCGCCCCGAGCAGCTGCACGACAACAGGCAGAATGGTCTCCTGCGCGATGAGGGGAATGAAGGTATCGTCAATGGAAATGCAATTTCGGAAACTGTCATATAAGTTGTTGGAGTTGTGTTGGCGGTTCTCACGCCGATCGCTCGCCATGAGTCGATCGCTCGCTTCAATGAGTTCTTCAAGAGTATCCGAATCCAGCACGTTCCGGACGATGAGATAGCCATTGTCGTCAAAATGACGTATGTCTTCATCGGAGAGCGGATACCAGTCGAGGTCAATCGCTGCTTCGTTTGTGTGTGCCATTGTTGTCCTCCGGCGCGGTTATTACCTACAACTTCGTTCTTCGCTATGGGTCATTGATCCTATCGTGACAGGATATTCTCTGGAAGTCCCTTCCCCCTTATCAGGGTGCAGAAATACTCCTTTCTTCTGATTATATTATACCGAAGACGTATTAAACCACAAATCAAATTCGGAAGACGCTCTAAGGCGAGGTTGGGAAACCTCGCCAGCAGACAAATAGGGGAAAGAGGTGCTATTGAAGCAGTTCTACAAATGCTTCGACATCCGTTGTGGGGGCTTGGCAGACGTAATTCTCGCAGACGTAAGCGGTTGCGGTGTTGTCAACTTGGGACTTGTTCGCGAGAAGCGGTAATGTCTGTCCGTCAGTGGATTCACTGAAAGCAACGATCTTGTTGGGCTGATACGTGCCGTGTAATGCTGCTAACATCGCGTCCGTTTTCGCATCCCCTTTTTCACCAACAATCGCAATCTCTTTCGGTGTCGATAGCAGGAATGCTAACTCACAGAGCAGTTGACCGGATCCTGCGGGCATCCCCTCCATCTGATGGAAGTAGAGCAACAACGTCTCAACGGCTTTGTCGTGGAATCCGGAGTTGTCGAGGTGTTTGGCGAGTCGTAAGAGGCTGTGAATCGCCATAGATGCACCGGAAGGCGTGGCACCGTCGTAAGCGGATTTGGATTGGACGATAAGGGTTTCGTGCGCTTTGCCGGTGAAGAAGAACCCGTCGCCTGCGTCGTCACCGAACTGATCGATCATGATGTGTGTGAGACGCTCGGCTTCAGTAAGCCATCTCGGTTCAAAACTGGCTTCGTAGAGAGCGATTAACCCAGCGATGAAGTAGGCGTAATCCTCAAGATAGGCGTTGAGGTGGCTTTTACCAGCACGATAGGTGCGCAAAAGAAGTCCGTTCTCTTGAGATAGGGTTGTCAAGACGAATTCAGCGGATTTTTCACACGCCTCAAGGTATTCCGGTTTCCCAGTCAGTTGATAGCCCATCGCCATACCGCGGATCATAATTCCGTTCCAACTGGTGAGGATTTTATCGTCTAATCCAGGTTTAATCCGCTTTTCCCTCTCATCAAACAGTTTCTGTTTCCCATCTGCGAGGAGAGTTTCCAGTTCTCCGACATCCATCTGCAGTTTTCGGGCAAGAATGTCAGGTGGCGTTTGGACTTGGAGAATGTTTTCTCCTTCAAAGTTGCCTTGTGGTGTAATGTCGTAATACTCACAGAAGATTTCGGCGTTTGCCTCACCGATGATGTCTTCCACATCGTTCGGTTCCCAGACGAAGAATTTGCCCTCTACGCCTTCGCTATCAGCATCTTGGGTGGAATAGAAACCGCCGTTTTCTGCGTCGTACATCTCGCGAAGAAGGTAGTCGAGGGTTTCGGTGGCTATATCGCGATAGAACGGTTTCTGAGTGGCTTGGTACGCCTCAAAATAGGCGACGACGAGTTGTGCGTTGTCGTAAAGCATTTTCTCGAAATGCGGGACAAGCCAGTGTGCGTCGGTGGAATATCGGTGGAAACCGCCACCGAGTTGGTCATACAGACCACCGCGCGCCATCTTCTCCAGCGTAAGCTCGACCATCTCTAAGGCGTTGGCGTTGCCACTGTGATGCCAATAGCGTAACAGGAAAGGCAATCCCATGCTGGGCGGGAATTTAGGGGCATTGCCGAATCCACCGTGTTGCGAATCGAATTGGGAGTGGTAGTGCTGAAAAGCATGGGTCATCAATTCTTCCGTGAGTTCATGGTGGTGCGGGTCAACGACGTTACTCATCTGGGTAAGGTGTGCGGTAATTTGGTCGGCTTGCTGTAGGACCTCCACATTCTGATCGCTGAACGCCTCGGCAACAGCGTGCATCACCTTTGGAAACCCGGGTCTACCGTATCTGTCAGTCGGTGGGTAATAGGTTCCGCCGTAAAAGGGTTTCAGATCAGGCGTGAGGAAGACTGTCATGGGCCAGCCGCCTTGACGCGTCATGATCTGGACGGCGTTCATGTAGATTTCATCTAAATCAGGGCGCTCTTCTCTATCGACCTTGACATTGATGAAAAGTTCGTTCATGACCGCGGCGATCTCCTCATTTTCAAAGGACTCACGTTCCATGACGTGGCACCAATGGCAAGCGGAGTAGCCGATACTCAGAAGAATAGGCTTTTGCTCATCCTTGGCGCGCGTCAACGCTTCTTCGCCCCACGGATACCAGTCAACGGGATTATGCGCGTGCTGGAGCAGATAAGGGCTTGTTTCATGGATAAGGCGGTTGGTATGCTGAGATGTATCGTGCATGTGGGCATTTCTCCAATGTGTGGGACGCTAACTCAGAGGATATCTGCGCGCTTAAGATAATGGGCGGGTGCTAAGAAACCCCGCCCGTCCAAGTGAAGAGGATACCGCTACGGGGATTCGAACCCCGGTTTGGTGGCTGAGAACCACCCGTCCTAACCCCTAGACGATAGCGGCACATTGATAGAATGAAAGGGACTGCCCGGGAAGGACTCGAACCTTCACT
Source organism: Candidatus Poribacteria bacterium (assembly GCA_021295715.1). NCBI lineage: Bacteria > Candidatus Poribacteria > Candidatus Poribacteria bacterium. The sequence goes on from JAGWBV010000003.1 coordinate 227,057, forward strand.
ACGTGGTCCAGAGCCACGCGTCCTACCATTAGACGACCGGGCATTGATCCACATTTGCAGACCTGTTGCGTTTTTAAGTATATCTTAATTAACAGCGTTTGTCAATTCTTTTTCAAGAATTTACTGCATTGGTATGACCGAGACTGAGATATTGGAAAGGGTATAGAAAATATTGAGGAATCCAATGAGAATCGTTGGGATGACAAAGACGCTCAAGAGCACGAACGTGCCGGTAGAAAAGGAGACCTGCGCTGTTTCCTCCGCAGCATCTTCGAGAAACATCGCTTTCACAATACGGGCATAATAGTAGAGCGAGACGACGCTATTGAGTAGACCGACAAATGCGAGCCAGTAATATCCTTGCTCAAGGACAGCGGCAAAGAGTAGCCATTTTCCGAAGAAACCCGCGAACGGCGGAATCCCTGTCAGCGAAAAGAGGAAAATCGCCATTGCCCAAGCGACCAATGGTGCACGCGAGGCGAGACCCCGGTAGCCCTCAATCATTTCACTCCCCTCCTCATTCGCAATCAGGACAACGACATAAAACGCGCCTAAGTTCATAAAGAGATAAACAACGAGGTAGAAGAGGATAGCGCCGACGCCTTCAGAGGTAAGCAGAACACCGCCCATCAAAAGGTAACCCCCGTGTGCGATGCTGGAATAAGCCAATAAACGTTTCACATTCTGCTGTGGCAAAGCGGCGAGATTTCCGACAGTCATCGTCAATGCGGAGACTATTGCTAACATAAAGGTCCAATCAACAGCTTGCATCAATTCAGAGTTGCCGAACCCGGAGTAGAAAAACCTGATGAACAAGGCAAAACCTGCGGATTTTGAGGCAACCGACAGAAAAGCAGTGATTGGAATAGGTGCGCCTTCGTAGACATCAGGGGACCACATGTGAAACGGGACTGAGGCTATCTTATAGCCTACACCCGCAAGAATGAAGGTTATCGCAATCAGCACGGCAAGAGGGGCAACATCCCCAGATGCGAGGAGCTCGGTGAGTCGCACGCTAATTTGACCGAGATCGCCGGAGCCAGTCATCCCGAAGAGTAGGGACAATCCAAAAAGCATGGTTCCCGACGCGACTGCCCCATACGTGATATATTTGAATGCGGCTTCACTCGAACGGGGGTTATGCGTCAAGAATCCAGCGAGAATATAGGAGGTAAGACTCACCGTTTCCAACGAGATGAATATCATCAACAGATTCGTTGACGAAGCCATCAGGAACATTCCGAGGGTAATGGCTAACAAGAGCGCGTAGTATTCGCCTTTCAATCGTGCGTCGAGTTCCTCGGAGCGGAGAGAAAAGAGAATCGTTGCAGCCGTTGCGAGCAGCAACAAAACTTTGAAAAAGCTGGAAAACACGTCAAGTCGGACCATTCCCAAAAAGAGAGAAATAGGACCTTCATCGCCGAAAGAGAAGTGTGTGATAAGGACAGCGGCAAAAACGCAAATACAGCCTGCGAGGGAGAGATGTGCGACGGCGGAACTTTCTCTATCCTTCACGACGAGGTCAAGGAGCACAACAGCGGCGGCAAAAATCACAAGGAGGATTTCTGGACTGAAGTAGAGGAGGCTTTCGATGTTGCTTAAGGGTTGCATATTTTAATTATACCTTGCGGTTCGGTCAGGTGCGTGGGTTCAATAATGTTTATCGGCGTATAACCGCCTGCGTGTTTTTGCTTGGGGTCTTTGCTTGGGCGTTTCTGCGTATTGTTGCAGGCTTTCTCATTTACCTGATTGACAGAATCCGTTTTTAATTTACCTGCAGGACACCGATGAGGTTGGTAACCGACTCGGAATGATAATGTGTCTACTGCCGTTACTGATGCAGGACACCGATGAGGTTGGTAACCGACTCTCTGAACATATCAATAGCGAAGTTGGGCCAGACACCAAGCACGATGGTTAAGATTCCAAGCGGCACCAGTGTCAAGATTTCACGTCCATTGATTTCGGACAGTTTTTCATATTTAGGGTTGAGTGTCCCCAAGAAAACCCGTTGAAGCGTCCAGAGGAAATATGCCGCACCGACAACAATACCAATTGTGGACAAGATAGTCAACAGTTTGAATCTATCGTAGGCACCGAGTAAGGAGAGTGCCTCTCCGACGAATCCGCTCAAGCCGGGCAGTCCCAAAGAAGCCATGAACGCAAGCGTCGTAATGCCAGTATAGACGGGCATTTTACTTCCCAGGCCGCCGAATCCATTGATTTCACGGTGGTGCGCTCTGTCGTAAAGAACACCAACGAGTAGGAAGAGCATCGCACTGATGACACCGTGGTTAAACATCTGAAGAATCGCACCGGTGATGCCACTATCATTTCGAGCGGCAAGCCCCAAGATAACGAAGCCCATGTGCCCGATACTGGAATACGCCACCAACTTCTTAAAGTCGGTTTGTGCCAACGCACAGAAGGAACCGTAGACGATATTAATAAATCCAAGAAGTGCAAGACTATTGCCCCAGAAACCTATCCCGTTCGTAAAATGGTCCAAGCCTTGTGGGAACATCGCCATGTTAACCCGAACCAGTCCATAAGTTCCCATCTTTAGGAGAATCCCCGCAAGGATAACGCTAATGGCTGTCGGTGCTTCGACGTGTGCATCGGGAAGCCATGTATGGAACGGGAAGATCGGGACCTTAACGGCAAACCCGATAAAGAAACCCACGAAAACCCAGATCTGGAAGTCGGGGTTGTTAAGGGCGTGTCCTGCTGTAGATGCTAACGTAATGAGGGTCGGAATATCAAAGGTCCGCGCACCCGGTGCTCCACTGTTGAGATAGACCGCTATCATCGCAACCAACATTAACACACTACCGAAGAGCGTATAAAGGAAGAACTTAATCGCAGCGTATTCGCGGCGCGGTCCGCCCCAGATACCGATAAGGAAGTACATCGGCAGGAGTGTCAGTTCAAAGAAAACGTAGAAAAGGAACAGATCCAAGGCAGCGAAGAAACCCAGCATCCCGGTTTCGAGCAGTAGGAACAACGCCATGTAAGCCTTGATACCTTTCTCGATGTTGCGCCAAGAGGCAATAACGCAGATAGGACCTAAGAGTGCAGTGAGGAGCAGAAGCGTCACACTGAGTCCGTCAATGCCGATGTGGTATTGGATATTAAATGCTTGGATCCAAGGAACGTTGACGACGTACTGCGTTCCTGCAGTCGAGCGGTCGTAGGATATGAATAAAGCGACAGCGAGTGCGAGAGGAATGAGTGTAAAAAGGAGCGTAACGCGTTTAACCAGTTCCTCTGACTCGCGCGGCAGAAGTAAAACAGCGATCATCCCGAGCAACGGGATAAAAATCATTAGCGACAGTAACATTTTTTAATTATTCCTTGCGGTTCGGTCAGGCGGGTTTAAGGTTTAGAATGCCTTTCCGTATACCCGTCCTCCATTTCATTACGGACTATGCGTTTTGTAAAATTAACTTAAGACAGCAGCCTGCAACAACGGAGCAGGCGGAGCCCCCAAAATCGTTATGAAACTAACCCCTTCATTTAACGCCTTGCGAACAATTAGAAAACCTCCACTTCGTTACGGGCTACGGGTTTGTGCGACACCAAGTCCCTGCGCGTAATGGAATGGAGTGCGGGGTGAAAACCCAACAGTTAGAGAACCCGAAAAATCAAGATTAACAACACAATTCCCGCGAGCACAACGAAGAGATAGGTCTGAATCGCGCCGGTCTGGATCTGACGAACTCTTCCACCAACTGCCCATGTAACTTCAGCGACTCGATTGACGATGCCATCAACGACACGATTATCAAAAGCACCGATGAACACAGCGAGGAAATCGCGCGTTACTTTTCCAACACCGTTGACGATACCGTCAACAATAGTTCCATCAAATTGAGCAAAGAGTCGTGCTTTCCACACCGTTAGCGCGACCAATACATCGTCGTAAAATTCGTCAAAGTAGTATTTATGCCAGAAAAGATTATAAAGCGGTCGAAATGTCGTTGCGACAGATTCGGCAGACAAAGTTCTCCTGTGGTAGAACAACCATGAGAGCAGTATACCTAATCCAGCGGCGCAGATAGATAGAATCATCGCGATGGCATGTGCGGGACCGTGTCCATGATGTCCATCATCCGCGTGCGCGCCGTGTGTATCGTGTCCGCTTTCTTCGGCTGCGACTGCTTCAGAAACGCCGAAAAGCGATAGTGTAATCCCCGCCTTGTTAGTTCTGCTGTCCGGTGAGACATGCGCGTGCTGCGGTGCGTGAAGATGCGGTTGTTCTGGCGGTTTAATATAGTTATCGTTAAACCAAAGTATATTCACGACAGGCAGACTTAAAGCAGCCAAAATGAGGAGCGGCACGGTCATCGACTTCGGGGATTCATGCGCCATGTCGTGCATCTCCTGATTGCGCGGTTCGCCGAAGAAGGTCATGAAAATCAGTCGGAACATATAGAACGCCGTAATTCCAGCGGCAAAGAGTGCTATACCGAATAGGAGATAGTGATGGACGGAGTTCCATTCCATCGCCCGCCCGAGCACGCCGCCTAAGATCGCGTCCTTGCTCCAGAACCCGGAGAAGACAAAAGGCACTCCAGAAATAGACAACGTTGCGATGAGCATCGTGACAAAAGTAATTGGCATTTTGTGGCGCAATCCGCCCATGTTCCGCATGTCCTGATCGGGCGGAATCTCGGAACCGTGATCATGGACTAAATCGTGGTCGCCGTGGGCATGCCCATGTTCATCGTGGTCGCCGTGGGCATGATGCATAGCGTGGAAAGCGTGGATAACGCTTCCTGAACCGAGAAACAGCAGTGCCTTGAAAAAGGCGTGTGTCGTGAGGTGGAAAAGTCCCGCGACATAACTGCCAGCCCCAATCCCAAGCATCATATAGCCAAGTTGGCTAATTGTGGAGTATGCCAGAACCCGTTTAATGTCGAAGCGAACAATAGCGATAGTCGCAGCGATGAGTGCGGTAATACCACCGATATAGGCAATTACCAGAGACGAGGTCTCTGTTAGAATCGGGAACATCCGAGCCGTGAGATATACCCCGGCGGCAACCATTGTGGCGGCATGAATCAATGCACTAACGGGTGTAGGACCCTCCATCGCATCAGGGAGCCATGTATGCAACGGCACCTGTGCCGATTTACCAATAGCACCACAAAAGATGAGGACACCTGTTCAATAGAGAAGCAGCCTGGGCAAAAATACCGTCTCCTCCGTAGAGTGAGAGCGTTTCAAATTTGGTGAAGAGCATCATCATGCCGATGAACATACCGACATCACCGACACGGGTCGTCAAAAATGCTTTTTTACAGGCATTCGCGGCGGAGTCCTTTTCAAACCAGAAACCGATGAGCAGATAAGAACAGAGTCCAACGAGTTCCCAACCGATATAAATACCGAGCAGGTTATCCGACACGACCAAGAAAAGCATGGAAAAGGAAAAGAGCGAAAGGTAGGCAAAAAACCGTGGGTATCTCGGATCCCCGTGCATGTAGCCCATCGAGAAAATATGAACGAGGCTACTGACGAGCGTGACAACAATCAGCATGATCACTGTAACGCTGTCCAAATAGAAACCCATAGAGAAGGTAACACCACCGAGCGAAATCCACTGAACTGTATAAGGGACTGGGTCGGGAACGACTTCTCGCAAAAGCAGGAGCGAAGAAATAAGTGCAACGAGCATTGCTGCAGTGGATAGATAATCCTGTCGCGGGAAACTCCGATTTCCCAAGCCCAAAAGCCCAAAGATCGCAAATGCGGCAAGTGGGCAAAGCAAGATGAGACTTATTAAAAATACAATCATACTTTGTTAATTTAAGCCTTTCCTTCTATTAGTTTTCGGTTATCAGTTCTCGGCTATCGGTCAAGACAGGTTTTGTGCCTCCGAAACCTCTTGTAACTGATAACTGAATACTGATAACTCTCTTAACCTTTTAAGGTATCAACTTCGTTGGGACGTATGCTACCGAATTCACGGTAGATCGCGAGGATAATCGCCAAAAAGACAGCGGCTTCCGCTGCGGCGAGTACAATCCCAAAAATCGCGATAATTTGTCCGTTGATGTCCTCCGGCGGTGTCATAAAACGCGAGAATGCGGCAAAGTTAAGATTACACGAATTAAGAATAAGTTCAATTCCCATCAAAATACTAATGGCATTGCGTCGGGTCAGGACAGCGAAGATACCGAGCGTGAACAGAATCGCACTGATAACGAGATAGTGTTGTAGGGTCATTTTTTTAGTGGCTATCGGCTATCGGCTATCGGCTATCAGTAAAGAGGATTTCGTTTAACAAAAGACTCTTGTGACTGATGGCTGATGGCTGATGGCTATCTTAGTCCCTAACCTCCTTTCGGGAAATCAGGGCGGCTCCGATTAATGCAACTAACAACAGCACAGAGACGACTTCAAAGGGGAGAAGAAATTGCCCATTCAGGATCAATTCGCCAATGCGTTCTGTTGTCGGTGGAAGCTCGGTGCCATCGTCGGTGAGATTCTTCCATGCGGGTGTATTCGCAATAACGGTTAAGAGCAACATAAGCAGTGCCAGCGCAACCACACCTCCGAGCAGAAGTTGCCCGCGTTCAATATGAACGCGCATCTCCAAGTGTCCGCTGGTCATCATGACACCGAATAAAATGAGGACGAGTATACCGCCGACATAGACAATTACCTGCGTTGCGGCGAGAAAATCAGCCTGTAAAAAGACATAAAGCCCAGCAACCCCAAAGAGCGTCACCATGAGCGAAAACGCCGCGTGGACGATGTTTCGGACATTGACAACAACGAGCGCGGACGCAATTGTCATCAGGGCAAATCCGTAAAAAACAAAGGTTTTGAGCGTAAATTCCATATTTTAATTTTACCTTGCGGAGAAACAATGTGCGTTTCGGCTTTTAGGTGCGTCGCTTATATCCGCCTGCGCCGTTGTTGCAGGCTACTGCTTCCGGTCTAACGAAAGCCTCTTTACTGACTGCTAATTGCTAATCGCCAATTTTACCGTCTAATCCGCGGCATCCACTTCTTCGGTGCTACCTTTACCGTACATTTCTTGCTTGTCAAACTTAAAGATTAAATCCGACCGATCAAATTTGGAGTATTCAATCCCGGCGAGCGTGTCCTTCATGGTGAGACACTCCGTCGGACAAACCTCAGTGCAAAGTCCACAATACATACAGAGGGACATATCGATATCGAACTGATCGAGATAGAAAACGACCGGATTTCGGGTGACAACCCGCGACACCTCGTCGCTGGAAAAAGTCTGGGTCCGATTCTCAATCCCGGACGACTCAAGGCGGTCTACGACCTCCTGTGGACCTTGGCGAGAGGTAATATTCGTGAGGGTTATTGAATCCGCCGACTTTACCTGTTTATCGTCACCTTCAATGAGACCGATGATTTCTCTGCCATCCTTGAGGTGCACAACATTCATGCTATCCCAGAGTTGTTCACCCTTGGGAAGTTTGGTCCCTGTGATCATAATGCAATCAACCGGACAAATCATCTCACATTTTTTGCATCCGATGCAATCCTCAATTCGATTGTAGAGTTGCCCGCGATACCCTTTCGGAATCTCTCGAACGTTCCGTTTCTTTTCAAAGTCATGTTCATACGGGTATTGATGCGTGACGTTCGGTTCAAAAAACTGCCTGATCGTCACCCGCATCCCGACGAGAACGGTATAAACGCCTCTGTAGATGTTTCGTATGTATTTGTCCATATTTTAATTTTACCTTGCGGTGGAACAACGGATGCTTTCGACTTTCACGGCATTCCTTAAATCCGCCCTCCACTACGTTACGGGCTACCGGTTACGAGACTCTCCTAACCTAAGCTGCCACTTCCATATTCACTGACTGCCAATTGTTAATTGCTCATTACTCCTTGTGGTGCGGGACTCTGCGTGAGTCCCCTTCCAGCGACTTTATATGCGGCGATAAGTCCAATATAGATAATTGTGCAGCTAATGGCGGTGCTAATCACGGTGTCCTCTGGGAAAATGAGTCCCCAGATGCCAGTGCCTAAGATGTTGAAGAAGGCGATCGGGATAAAGTATTTCCAGCAGAGATTCATAAGTTGATCTACTCTCAAGCGCGGCAATGTCCATCTCAACCACATCATCAAAAAGACGAGTGCCATAGATTTGATAACGAAACCGGGGAACCCGCCGAGGATATCGTAACCCGGCAAAACGCCTTCCCAACCGCCGAGGAAAAGCGTTACAGCGATTGCGCTCACTGCAAACATATTCGCGTATTCAGCGATAAAGAAGAGTGCGAAGCGCATACCGCTATACTCGGTATGGAAACCCGCCACAATTTCAGATTCGGCTTCGGGCAAATCAAACGGTGTTCGGTTCACCTCAGCGATAGAAGAGATAAAGAAGATAAAGAATGCAATAAAAGCAAAGGGTGTTCGGAAAATGAGCCAACTGAAAACGCCATTGGATTGACTTGCTACAATCTCCTGCATGCTTAAACTTTCGACGAGCATAACAACAGTGAGAATGGAGAGACCGAGTGGGATTTCATAGCTGACAATCTGGGCAGCGGAGCGGAGCGACCCCAACAGTGACCATTTGCTATTCGAGGACCAGCCTGCCATGATCACCCCCATGACAATTACAGAGGAGATCGCCATTATATAGAAGATACCGATATTAAAGTCACTCACCAATATACCTTCACTAAAGGGAATAGCGGCAAAGACAGCGAAAGAGCAGGCAAAAATGATATAGGGAGCAAGCAGAAAAAGGAGTTTATCGCCTTGTGGAGGAATAAAATCTTCTTTGAAGATGAGTTTCACACCGTCGGCTAACGTTTGCAGGGTGCCCCACGGTCCGACGCGCATGGGACCCGTTCGATTCTGGAAACGTGCGGAGACCTTTCGTTCTGCGAGCACCAACACCAACGGAAGTAGTGGGACAACTCCAACAAAAACGCCAGCACATGCGAACATGATGAGAACTGTGCCTATCTCCACAGGAAAATGCGAAGCAACCGCTTCCGGCAACCGCGGAATTACAACGTTCTGTATAAATTCCTCCGCCCAATTGAGCTGATTCTGTAAGTTTATATTGGGTAAGAAACTTTCAGATATGTTGAAGTCTGGGCGTGCAAACAGTGCCCTAAAATCCGACATCCAATCTCCTTATCTGATTCGGTAAACTTCGATATGAAGCGCGTTTACCGGTCGACTTCTCCCATCACAATATCAATGCTGCCGATAATCGCGATAATATCTGCGACCATTAAACCGCGACTGAGTTCTTGGAGTGCGCTCAAAGCACTGAAACAGGGGGAACGTCCCTTGAGACGGACCGGCTTCGGTGTGCCGTCGCTGACAATGTAGAATCCGAGTTCACCGCGCGGGGCTTCACTGCGGAAATAGATTTCGCCTTTCGGTGGACGGACGGCTTTTAAATCTGCCATCACTGGACCACCGGGGAGCCCTCCCGCTAAAATCTGTCGGACAATTCGGACAGATTCCTTCATCTCATCCATACGGATTTTGTATCGACTCCAGCAGTCCCCGACGACCGCCCCTAATTCTGGAACGTCCACAGCAACAGGGACATCAAAGTCGAACCTGTCGTAAATAGAGTAGGGTTCGTCTCGTCGCAGATCCCAATCAACACCGGAACCGCGAAGGTTCGGACCTGTCGCGCCGTAACTCAGTGCCATCTCCGCTGGCATAACAGCGACCCTCATCGTGCGTTCCGCGAAGATGCTGTTTTTTGTCAGGAGTTCGTTATATTCGTCAATCAACGGTTCAAAATAGTCTAAAAATGCTTCGACTTCGTCCAAAAAATTCTGTTCTGTAATGGAACCCGGTTCCATCGGGATGATTTCGGAAACGCCACCGATGCGGATATAGTTATAGGTGAGCCGTGCGCCGCACACTTTCTCAAAAAGTAGGAGCAACCGTTCTCGATCCCGGAAGGCGTAGAGAAATGGGGTAAACGCGCCGAGGTCCATCCCGTAGGTCCCGAAGGACAGGAGATGACTCGCAATACGATTTAATTCACAGATAAGCACCCGCAGGTATTCCGCCCGTTCCGGCACCTCAAAGTTCTTGCTTTCATCCGCCTCCAACAATTTCTCGACAGCGAGACAGAATCCCCAGTTCTGGTTCATCGCCGCTATGTAATCCATTCGGTCGGTAAAGGGAATAATTTGGGGATAGGAGAGATTCTCGGAATGCTTCTCAAAACAGCGATGCAGGTAGCCGATGTGGGGGATTGCTTCCCGAACGACTTCACCATCCAATTTCAATTCCAGCCGTAACACACCGTGTGTACTTGGATGCTGAGGTCCCATATTGACAACCATTTCATCGGCGAACGGTTTCAACTCTATAATTTTGCTTTCAGTCTGTGGTGTAGTTTCCATTTTTCAATTTTACCTTGCGGACTTTTAATTTTACCTTGCGGTTAAAACAGGGTAGTTTGGTTTATGACGGTCTTTTCTTAAATCCGCTTTCCACTTCGTTTCAAGCTGCGTTTCTTTTTACGTAGGACTTACGCGTTCTCTCTTAATTTTTGGATTTTACCACTATATATGATACCACTTTTGCCGTTTAATGTCAAATCTGAACTGCCCCTAATACGGCACGCGCATACCGCGATAGAATTCCGGTTCCTTATAATCCTTACGTAGCGGGTATCCGTCCCAATCATCGGGAAGCAAGATGCGGCGGAGATCGCTGTGTCCCTCAAAAAAGATGCCGTAGAGGTCATAAGCTTCACGTTCGTGCCAATCGGCTGTTTTCCAGATATGTGAGACGCTTGGGAGGTGCGAATCGGTTTTCGGAACTGTTGTTTTCAGCACCACGCTATGCCGATGCTGCATGGCATAGAGATGGTAGACAATAGCAAATTCTTCGTCGTTGGCACTCAAATCAACACCACTAAGGCACATCAGGGAATCAAATGCCAATGTGTCGGTTTCGGCGAGATATTGGCACACATCGGCGATTGCTGAGGGGGCAATACGAATATTCGGGTCACCAGCGAGTTCGGTGTCAAAACCGAGGATGGCTTCACCAAACTGTTTGGTCAGGACTTCATAGATTTCTTCTGGTTTCACGTATATCCTACTCCATGATCGCGATTACAAATCGCTCCTATCGTTGAACGAACTGGTATTTTAGGTAGTGGTTTCAGGCTTTCGGCGCAGCTTGCAAGCCGAAACTTGCTATGTACCTTCACCTTCTGCAGTTTCAGTGCCTTCAATCTCGTACCACTCCGTTTTGGTAAAGAGTCTCTTTAGGAAGGGCACGTGATCGCGTTTCGCGACAGTCTGGGTTTTAATTTTCTCTTGTAATTTAAGCAGCCCTTCAATGAGTGCCTCCGGGCGTGGTGGACACCCAGGCACATAAACGTCAACAGGGATAACCCGATCAACGCCTTTGAGAACGTGATATCCGTGTTGCCAATAGGGTCCGCCGCTGGTAGCACAACTGCCCATTGAAATGACGTATTTCGGTTCCGGCATCTGCTCATAAAGGCGTTTAATTCGAGTTGCCATTTTGAGCGTCACCGTGCCAGAGATGACCATGAGGTCAGATTGGCGGGGTGTCGCACGCGGCACACCTGCCCCGAATCGGTCGAGGTCGTAGTTGGAAGCGGCAGTCGCCATAAACTCAATAGCGCAACAAGCAAGTCCGAACGTCATGGGCCAGAGTGCGGAGGAGCGTGCCCAGTTAGCAACGGCATCAACTGAGGTGACAATAACGTTTTTGTCCAGTTTCTCATCAATTATCATAACTTTCTTCCCTCCGGACGGATTGAACTTCCAACTGCGTGGATCGAATCCACTCCAGATCCCCCTTTGCCCAGACGTATGCAAGTCCGACTAACAGGATCGCGATGAAAACGAGCATCTCCAAAAATGCGAAGAGCCCAAAGTCGCGGAAAACGACCGCCCACGGGAAAAGGAACACGGTCTCCACGTCAAAGATTAGGAAAATGAGCGCGATGACATAAAACCGGGTGTTAAACTTAATCCGCGTATCACCGATCGGATCTTCGCCGCATTCGTAGGGGATATACTTTTCGCCTGAGAATAGTTTGGTCTGCAGGAGGCGAGAGACAGTCAGGTTTAGGACGACAAATAAACAGCCAACAATCAAGAAGATTAGCACATTTGCGAAGTTAAAAAGCATTCTGGATTATCCTTGGGAACCGCGATGTAGCGAAAACTTTGTGCATGGATGACTTCATTTTTAAAATTATATATCATTTTGCGCTAATTTGCAAGTAAAATTTTCAACCTGCGCGAGGGCATCGTGTTCACTCCTGTTTTTCACGAAAACGCTTCTCCAGCATCTGGATTCAGTCCTGACTTTTGACATTCGCCACGTAGTTGTTAGCAACTGTGGGCTGCGGTGAGACAGGTAAAACTGAGGGATCAAACCAATCACCTAAAAAATTGTGTCCATGCATGCGCAAACTGAAAGTTTACGCTACAAAACTTGGATTATTCTATCGTTAGTGCGATCTCATTAGATACAAGCGATGCTTTCCCACGCCGCGCTTTGACAGGCAAGTAAACGTCCTTCACCTCATCCTTGTGTCTTTCTTCAATAAACTTGAGTTGCTCGTTGTAATAGCTAACCGCGTCCTGCTTTGCGGCGGCTTGAAGATTCGGATCATTCTGAAGCCGCGCGAGATCGCGCTTTAATTCGGCCACCTCGGGGTGATCTTCAATTATAGATTCCCGGTAAACTTCCAAGTCAATTGCAAGCGTTACGGTGTAAGCACCGGATTGTAGCTGATAGTATCGCTGGATATCTTTCAAGGTCAGTTCCTGATTCATGTCCGCTTTGAAATCAAACCCGTGAATACACCGGACAGACTTTCCGTCGTGCGTTACATATTTCTGTGGGTTCTCTTGTGTAATCGCGCGTTTCGGTTCAACAACCTGTCCGTTCGCGTCCTTCACTGTTATCTGCGTGAAGGCACCCTTCGTTGCCACGCTAAAAGAAGGCACAAGCAAGTCAAATTTGCCGTTCTGAATATTGAGCTGAAGGGGAATCTCCTCCTTCGCAGCATAATTCGTCTTTGGGGTCGAGAGTTGGAGTTCCGCGAGCGGACGTGATGCTTCTTCCGTCTCTGTAGCAGCGGTAGGTGCTTCGGTTTCGGTTTGCATCGTCTGTAGGTTTCCGATGCACCCAGCAAGCGTCAGGACAAGTAGCAAGAGGTAAAAAGGAATGAATTTTGGGATCGTTTGGCTGACAAGATTACGAAGTATCATTTAAAACTCCTCATATATTTTAAAGCGTAATGCCGAGTCCAGCTCCGGAAGGCACTTCAATAAATCCATCAACGATTTCTTCGGGTGGATCAATAAGAGACGCACGCCAGTCTACTTCGCCCCACGCGTATTCAAGGATTGCAAAGTTCGGCACACTCGCCATGCATTGCACACTCGCGGCAGTCGCGACAGGACCACTCGGATTGTGCGGTGTTACCATGACGTTCCGTGCAGCAGCAAGGGTCGCAATTCTTTTCAAACCCGAAATTCCGCCGACATGCTTGACATCCGGTAAGATATAATCAACGTTTGTTTGGGTTAGCAACCGATCAAAATCTGTGAGGGTTCGTAAACGTTCACCGGTTGCAATTGGGATACTAATGGACTGACTCATATAGGCGAAGGCATCAAGATTATCCAAGGACACGGCATCCTCAATCCAGAAGAGATGCAAATCCTCCAATTCTTTTGCGACTTGGATGAGAATACCCGGGTTAAAACGGCTATGGCAATCCACCATCAAATCGATATCCGCACCAATCGCGGCACGTATCGTGCGAATGCGATCAATTCCCGTGCAGATAGCAGGAGTCAGCGTTCCACGTGAAAGGTTCGCGACGGAAACATCGTCAAAAGGCGCACATTTTATGGCAGTAAATCCGTCAGCAACGGCGCGTGCGGCGTTGGTGGCAAAACCGGACGGCGTGCGATCGAGGGTCGCACGGTTGATATTGGCGTAAAGGCGGATTTTTTCTCGGCACTTGCCACCTAACAATTGATAACTCGGTATATCCAATGCCTTACCTATCAGATCGCACATTGCGTGCTCGATCCCGCTGAGAGCGGTATGGTAGGAATGGCTTTCGGAGCCGTGGTAGAAACGTTGGTGAAATGCCTCCAATTGAAACGGATCCCAACCGACGAGCGAAGATTTGAGTGTGTTAATGATATCTTGGATGCGCGTGTCATCCCTACCGTGGGAAGCTTCGCCAACCCCGACTCTGCCATCATTGGCATGGACTTTGACGAAGACCCAATTGCCGCGGTGGTTTACCTGAACGATCTCGGTCTCTATGTTTGCGATTTTTAGTGTGGGCATTTTTAAGGTAATGGAGCGGCGAGGCATAGGTGCCTCGCCTTACAGAATTTTTGGCGTCGCTTGCAGGTTTGCAAAACTTGCCACACAAAACTACGATGCCGCTGCCCATTTCACACCTTGGGTGAGGAATTTCTGCATTCCGGCGCGCTCAAAGGTTCCGGGTCCGTGCCCCAAAGTGGTGTAAAAGACGCGTCCAGAACCGTAAGACCTGACCCATGCCATCGGGTGTGCCTTACCGAACCACTCAGCAGATGCCAACACATGAATGTGCGGATCGTGGGCGGAGATATAGATTTCATCTTCCACATCAAAATCTTCGACACCTTCGGTCGTAGGATGTTCGCTATCCTCAATATGGACAGTAAACGTTGAGCCGGGCGGATGCCAATTGGAAGCACCACCGATGAGATCCATTGCTTGACCACTGATCCACCACGCGGTCCCGTGAATGCCGACCAGCCCCTTGCCGCTATTGACAAATTGGAACAAACCCTCTTCTTCAGCGGATGCTAAATCGGAGACACGGGCGACGGAGCCGTCCGCTTGGCGTTCCGTCCGCGTGAAGCCGGTGCCAAAGACACACGCATCGTAGGAATTCAATGCCTCGGATGCTAAAATCCCTTTATCGTCAGTTAACGTCGCTGAAATATTAGCATCGTCGGCGAGAAAATCGTGAATGATGCTGGCACTTGCATTGAAACCGTGGTTTTCACCTGATAATACGAGAATTTTCGACATGAGAGCCTCCAGTGTAAATCAAAGACACATTGCGTCTTAATGGCACAAACAATTTGAAAACGGCACTAAATCCGCCGCTTACGATAAAAAATCGAACGCAAGAACTGCAATTTGTGGAGATAGTTTAATGGAAACTCAAAATTGTGTCAAACCAATTCTCAAAAATTTACCCCTTCAGAAAAAAATTGAACTTTATTAATGCCTCGTGTATAATTCGTAGCAATCTGATATTCCGACTACACGGAGATAGCACATGAAAATGCCCAAACTCGTCGTTGGATACCTTATGGATGACGAAATGTTCGTCAAATCTTTCACGATCCCAGAATCTCACGATTGGATCAAGTGGTTAGCGAACGAGGAACTTGCTCAGTTTTTTGGGGAATTACTGGAATTGATGATCCAAATTTCAGAGGACAAGGAAGATAGCGAAACGCTTCAGACTTTTCTCGACTTTTGGCATGAAATTGCCTTAAGTTGGCGCGAAATAGCCTTAGGCGAGGAAGATTCTGAGATATTTGAAGAAGCTAGCAAGACCTCTCCGACCGTCGTTACCGATTGGAGCGTTGATGCTTTAGAAGCTGCCTTAAAAGGGCAAGATCCCGCGACGCTTTTGAATTCTCTCGCCGGTTTCATCGGAAAAGCCATGATCGGTTCCGAACGGGATGTCGTGGCAGATACTTTGGAGGCAGAACAGGAATTGGATTCGCCCTGGATAGATATTATTGGGGTGCAACCGGAGCAAAGACCAAGGACTCGCAAGACGCACGCTGAACCGGAGCCTGTGGCTGATGTGACGAAACAGCAACGAGACACCTACTTAGCGCAACCTATCCGCGAACTTGAACTCTCTACCCGAGCCTACAATTCTCTTAAAAATGAAAATATCAAAACCGTCCGAGAACTCGTCGCAAAAATGGAATGGGACCTTCTGGAATACCAGAATTTCGGAGAGAAGTCGCTCCTCGAAGTCCAAAACCGACTCGCTGTCAGGGGCCTCTACCTCGGAATGGACCCCGACGACACGGACGACGAGGAGGCATCATTCTAAATGCCCACATTTTCGATAATATCGATCAACCCCTCAATATGTGGGAAAACTATTGGGCGGAATATCGCCTAATTGGCGTAAATTCAACATTCTTGCTACAAGGAGACACCAGATGAAAGATGCTAAACTCGTTGTCGGATACCTTATAGACGACGAATTGCTCGTCAAATCTGTTCCAATTCCAAAGCCCCACGATTGGGTCAAATGGTTACCGGTAGAAGACCTCGTTGTGTTTTTTCAGGAATTATTCCAAGTCATAACACAGATTTCAGAGGAAAAGGGAGATAGCGAGACGCTTCGGACCTTTCTCGACCGTTGGTGCGAAGCTGCGTCAGAATCGGAGCATTATGCGGCGATTTGGGAATCCCTCCCTCATTCGCTCCAAAGAGTCTTGCTCAATCCTGAACGGGACATCGTGGCAGATATTGCTGAGGCAGAACAGGAATTGGATTCGCCCTGGATAGATATTATCGAGGCCCAACATGAACGGGACCCGCTATTCCCTAACATCTACAGGGAGCCGGAGATCGCTGATGTGACGGAACAGGAGCGGGATGATTACTTAACCCTATCTATCGCCGCACTCAGACTCCCTACCCGAGCCCACAATTGTCTCGAAAGGGCAAACATCTATACCTTACGCACACTCGTCGAAAAAACGGAAAAAGAACTACTACTGATCAGTTATTTCGGGATGGGATCGCTCCAAAAAGTCAAAGCAGGACTCGCTCCCATGGGGCTTTACCTCGGAATGGACCTGGACCCGGAGGAGCTCGATGAGGACGAGGACTACGACTAAAACACTCTCAGAAATTGCTGGGACACTTTCCACTGAACATGACAAAAGGAAGATGCTAATGCTTAACGTCCGAGAAACACGTCAATATCTCAAAGAATCCGAATTTGAAACCCTCTTTACACAAGAACTTGGATGGGGACCATCACACCCAAATACTTCCCATCACAGTAGATGAAACTGAATATACACTCACCGCAATTGCCGAAAAACGCGGAATGGTCGTCTTTGAGTGTGCCGCAACCGGAGTTTCCGACGAAAGCATCCCCGATTACGCCACCCGTCGCAAAATTCAAAAGCAGGTTGCCAAATCCGTCCACGAACACTTCATCATCTACACCGACGCTGAGAAAACCACACAAATATGGCAGTGGGTCAAACGCGAACAGGGGAAACCCGATGCATGCCGTGAACACCGGTATAACAGCAACGAACAATCTGGAGACTCCCTCATTCAGAAGCTGCGTGCCATCGTTTTTACCCTCGAAGAGGAAGAGGATCTTTCACTTCCTGACGTGACCGGACGCGTCGGAGCAGCCTTTTACGCTGAACGGGTTACCAAAAAGTTTTATGACCGTTTCAAGAAAGAGCATGACGTATTCCTTAAATTTCTCAAAGGCATTCCCGATAGAGAGATGCAAAAGTGGTACGTTTCAGTAATGCTCAACCGCCTGATGTTCATCTATTTCATTCAGAAGAGAGGTTTTCTCAATAACGACGAAAACTATCTACTTACTAAATTGGCAGATAGCCAATCGAGAGGCATCAACGGATACTACAAAGAATTTCTCTGCCCACTCTTCTTTGAAGGATTTGCGAAACCGGAAGCAGAACGGAGCAGAGATGTAAAACGCCTGCTCGGTAAAATTCCCTACCTCAACGGCGGTATCTTTCAACAACACCAGCTTGAGACACTCCACGGCGAAAACATTGACATCCCAGACAAGGCGTTTGAGCAACTTTTCAGGTTCTTTGAGCAATACCAACAGGAGATTTAGCGCGCTTCGCATTATCTTGTTTATCCTAAAATCCTGAAAATTTTGATTCAGACAATTATGCTCTGGGATTGGCTCCGCACTCCGTCAAAACGTCGAACAATCCCGCGCCTACCCTCCGTTGATTGCTAATTCATCTGGAGGGTCTACGCGAAACATCTCGTGTTTTCACGGAGAGAGGACATATTGCCTTCCACGAACCCACTGACCCCCTGACTTTAGAAAATCCTCCGTGAATCGCACTGAAAACCTACCACAGAAAACATCTTCCTCCAGTAGACTAAAGAACGTTATTCCCTTCCTATCCTGAAAATCCTATAATCCTGATTCAGACAGTATAAACCGAAGCCTTCCTCCCACCTTTGAAATTTCAGAGTAAACTTCTGAGAAACCTCCTGAAAAAACCGCTGAGAATCCAGTCCCAGTATGGGTTCACGGACTTTTCCTGAAACCTATTATTTTTCCATTTACTCTGAATACTCTGAAACGCGCACTATTTCCTTTACGGGACTGCTGTGTAATACGGTTGCACGTATTCCCAACTTCTGTTAAAATTGTAGATGAAGGAGTTTTAAACAGTCTATGAAAACTATACAACAAAAAAACACAACGAACAAAAAACAGAAGCAACGCCTCGCTTTTCCTGTCTATGATGAAGAGGACATCCTCAACTTGGACGCGGTCATAGTCACCCCTCCACCGCGTCGATCAGGCACAATACGAGTTAAGTTAATATACAAGGGACGCAGTAAACCAATTCCGGTTGAGGATCCTTGGGAAGAGTAGTTAGTTGACATAAGCATTATGAAATCATCCGACTACAATGACAATGTCTTTATCAATTGTCCATTTGATCCAGTTTACAAACCGCTGTTTGACGCAATAGTGTTTGCAACATACGATTGCGGTTTTGTCCCTCGTTGTGCGCTTGAAGAAGACAATGCAAGCCAAGTTCGGATTGATAAAATCTATAGTATTATTGAGGTTTGCCGTTATGGCATTCACGACATATCCAGAATAGAATTAGACGAGGATTCAGGTTTCCCTTGATTTAATATGCCGTTGGAATTGGGTGTTTTCCTCGGTGCTAAGAAATTTGGTGTAGAAGAACAAAAAGGAAAAAAATGTCTCGTACTGGACAGTGAACCCTATCGATATCAACAGTTTATCTCAGATATCGCAGGGCAAGATATTCAGGCACACAGCAACGCGCCAGAGGAAATTATGGCAGTCGTCCGGAATTGGCTCCGCACCGCGTCGAGACGTCGGACAATTCCAGATGGAAGCATCATTTGGGGACGTTACCAAGACTTTATGCGGGATTTACCGCAAATGGCTCAAATATGGCAGTTAAATGCTAATAATCTGATTTTTAATGATTATACTTGGATGATTGTGAAGTGGTTGCGGACTAAAGAGAATCGTTTATCTCAACATGTTCAAGGAGGTGATTAGCGTGGCAAGGAAGAGAATTATCAAAGATCCCCCCAAGCGGGGCAATCTTACAATAAGTCAAATTCAACAGGCAGTAGAGGCAGTTGTTTACGACTTGACTAAAGATACGCATTATGTCGTTCAGGGCGATAAAGGCGGATGGGATGTGAAGCGTAGCGGTGCTACAAAATCATCAAGGCATTTCTCTACTAAAAAGGAAGCTGTGCAGTACGGGCGGGAAGTCAGCCGAAATCAGAAAACTGAATTTGTTATCTGCCATAAAAATGGCACTATTCAACGTACCAACAGTCACGGGTCTGATTAGATGACCGTTTCCCACGTTGTAAGAAGAAACATCCGCCTCCTCAGTCTTCGGAATACAGGTTCTTTCCAGAGAGACGATAAGTTTGAATATCCGTTGTCTGTACTGCGGGAATCGATTATCAACGCATTGATTCATCGCAACTATCAAAAACACTCGGATGTCCGAGTTTTCATATTCGACAACCGCGTTGAGATTATTAATCCCGGCACTTTTCCAGAAGGGATCAGCCCAGACACGCCAGTCCATGAACCGGTAAATCCCATCTTAAGCCGATTCATGTACGATATTGGTTTCATTGAGCGTTACGGCTCTGGTATCAGGATGATGAAAAGGCTCTCCGCGGAATGGGGAAACAAGGAACCGCGTTATGAATTTCATCCACTTCAAACCACAATCATCTTTGATTCGCCGATTCAAGAGAGCACTTTTATAGAGATTGACGATATTTCAGCACAATTGAGCGAGCGTCAAAAGAATACCCTGTTTCATGTAGAAAAAAACGGGCAAATTGCGACAAGAGAATATGCGGAGATCAACCATATTTCGCCCAGAACTGCCTATACCGAACTCAAGGATTTAACAGACAAAGGGCTATTGACTGCAATAGGCAAGGGAAGAGGAATTAGGTACGTCCGAAAAGTGGACGATCAGGTAATCGATTAATTGCGTGATTAATTGCGTGATTAATTGCGTGATTAATTGCGTGATTAACTACGCGAACGTAAGCAGTAGAACCTACATGAAGGATACTAACAGTAAGTGACGCAGTCAATTCAACGTATCACACAAAAAGACACGGATTATCCAACAGGATTGGAGCAGTATTTAAAAACGGAGACACCGGAAACGATCTGGGCACGCGGGAATATTGACCTGTTACTTGGGCAAAACACCACCTTAAGCGGAGACCTCTGGGCACTTTTCTGCTCCAGCAAATGTCCCGGGGATATTATCCTGAAAACGCACGACTTAGCTCAAACATTCAAGGAAAGAGAGATCCCAACGATCGGTGGGTATCACTCTCCAGTTGAACAAGAGTGCCTACGCGTTTTACTGCGTGGCTCACAACCGATTCTTTTATGTCCGGCACGGAGCATCGAAAACATGCGACTGAAATCGGCGTGGAAGGAGGCGTTGTCTGCGGAGCGTCTATTAATCCTATCTATTTTTGAGAGTCGCCATCGGCGATCAACAGCGGCATTGGCGCACCAACGCAACGCCTTTGTTGCCGCACTTGCGGATAAAATCTGTATCGCCCACGCTGCAGAGGACAGCAAGATTTTGGAATTCGCGCAGATGGTGTTGGCGTGGGGCAAACCCGTTTTTACTTTTGAGACACCAGCAAACGATTCACTTTTTCAACTTGGGACACGACGGATTGAAACGTCCCAATTCGGAGGCAAATAATGGCGGAAACCGTTTTTTTGGGAGACCATGAACTCACCTTTCCCGGTCCACACCTCGGTGTGCTTCGGGACTGCAACACTGTCCTTGATTCAGCAGAAGGCTTGCACAAACAGATAGCGGAGGACGGGTATCTCCTCGTCCGGGGCTTAATCGATAAAGAAAAAGTTGCCGCGGGACGACGGGCTATCCTTGAATACGCCAACGGAAACGGGAAAGATGAGGTCTTCAAGTCCGGCACTGACATAATGGAGGCGGTCGCTGGTGACGGAAGACCTGGGCGAACAATGGGCACGCCCGCCGTTACGCACCATCCAGATGTGCAGGCGGTTTTGGAGGGAGACGAACTCTTCAAGTTCTTCCGAACCTTCTTTAGCGGCGATACCCGAACCTTCGATTACAAGTGGCTACGGTTCGTCCGTCCTGACGGTTGGTCGGGACCCCATTTCGATTTCGTCTACATGGGGAGAGGCTCGGAGCAGCTGCACACCTGTTGGGTACCATTCGGCGATGTGCCAGCAACGATGGGAACATTGACTGTGCTTGTCGGGTCGCATAACCTCCCAAGCTTCGCTCGGATTCGAGATACCTACGGCAAAACAGATGTTGACAGAGACGGCACCCCTGGACATTTCGGGAACGTTCCGATGGAGATCAGCGAAAAATACGGCGGTGAGTGGCAGACAGCGGATTTCGAGATGGGAGATGTCATCATCTTCACGATGCACACGATGCACACCTCTACGAAAAATCTCTCCGACAGATGGCGAATCAGTTGTGACATCCGTTTCCAACCCGCAGCGCACCCAATTGATGAGCGATGGGTCGGCAAAAACCCGATCTCTCATACGGGCAGTCAGAAGATTTCGTTTGAAGAGGCAAAGGAACAGTGGGGATTGGAATAGAGGGGCATAAACCTTTATTACCAGTAGGCGAGGTTAGAAACCTCGCCAGCGGCGGAGGAGGATAGTTGAAAATCGAACAACTGTCCACAGGTTTTCGGGCTTTACTATATTAGCCGAACAACGCTCGTCGGATCTGACGCACTGCTTGACGAATGCGATCTTCGTTCTCTACAAGGGCAATGCGGATATAGCCCTCGCCGTTATGCCCAAACCCCGCGCCGGGAGAAACACAGACCTCTGCCTCGCTGAGTAGTTTCATGGCGAATTCCATGGAACTCAGGTGCTTCCATGCTTCAGGGATCGGTGCCCAGACGAACATCGAAGCCTGCGGTTTTGAGACCTTCCATCCGATTCTGTTCAGACCATCCACAAGTACATCACGGCGTTTTTGGTAGACAGCAGCGTTTTCCATCACCGTATCCTCTGGAGTGCGCAGTGCCATAATTGCGGCAACTTGGATCGGTGCGAAAATCCCATAATCGTAATATCCTTTAATCCGAGCGAGTGCTTCGACAATCTCACGGTTTCCAGCGGCAAACCCACACCGCCAGCCTGCCATATTGTAGGATTTAGACAGAGAGATAAATTCAATACCGATATCCTTCGCGCCTTTCGCTTGCAAGAGACTGGGTGCCTTGTAGCCATCAAAAACAATGTCTGCATACGCCAAATCGTGGATTACAATAATCTCCTGGCGTTTTGCGAAGGCGACAATCTCTTCAAAGAACCCAAGGTCAACGACAGCACCCGTTGGGTTATGCGGAAAACTTAAGATTAACGCCTTGGGTCTGGGCCAAATGTCGCGTGTGATTTCGGTGAGCGAGGGGATGAAATCGTTCTCTTCTGTGAGTGGTATACTCACCACACTTCCACCTGCGAGCACAATGCTGTACATGTGAATAGGAAAGGTCGGATTTGGGACCATCGCTAAGTCACCGTTGTCAATCAAGGCTAAAGCGAGGTGTCCGAGTCCCTCTTTTGTGCCAATAACAGCGATCGCCTCTTCATCCGGATCAATATCTACACCGAATCGACGTTCATAATGCCAACTGACTTCCCTGCGCAGGTTGTAGATGCCACGCGAAACGGAATAGCGGTGATTTCTGAGTTCTTGTGCCGCCTCCGTCAATTTATCAATAATGGGTTGTGGCGTCGGTTGATTTGGATTGCCCATCGCCAAATCGATAATATCAATGCCTTGCTGCCGACGTTCATGTGTTAACTGTCTGAGCTTGCCGAACATGTATGGTGGAAGTCGATTTAAGCGTTTTGAAAATATATTCATTTTTTTAATTTTACCTTGCGGGTAAAGTTCGTGCGTTTGGACTATAACGTGCGTCTCTCAAATCCGCCCTCCGCTACGCTTACGGGCTACGGGGTTTGAGATTCTCTTAAGAGGATATTTTTGTGAGACGAAAACCTCTTAACTGACTGCTGATTGCTAATGGCTATCTGCCATCTGCCAATATGTTCGTAACCGATCGCCCCAATTCGATATGACTCCCTTCGGGCTTGGATGCACGATTTGTTGCCGATGGAGTCTCACTTCTTGGGCGAATAGTTTGTTTCTGCATATCTTAACGACTTCATCGTAAGTTGGGTTTCCTGCCAAATTTTCTGTTTCCCCAGGATCATTGTGTCGATCAAATAGTTGAGCAAGTCCAAGTTGTTCGGCATCTGGTCCAGGAGGCTGGAAGTCCTCTATTGCTTTCGGTTTGTATTCTGTAACGTATTTATACTGATTCGTGACAATTGCACGCCCCCAATAATTGCTCTCTATGTAGGCGTAATCGCGCCAAGGGACACCCTTCCCCTCCGCGAGCGGGCGGACACTCAATCCCTGTATCCCTTCAGGCACATCAACACCGGCGTAATCGCAAACGGTAGGGAACAGATCAACACCTGAGATGAAGTGCGTTTCGTCAAATCGATCCTTCTCTACAGGAATACCCTCTCCCAAACACGCGACGATGAACGGCACTCTTATGCTCTCTTCGTAAAGCGTGAATTTCTGGAACATCTGATGGCTACCGCATGCCTCCCCGTGGTCTGCGCTGAAGATAATGAGCGTGTTATTGTGCCGAGATGTCTCTCGCAGGAGCGTGAGGACTCTTCCAATTTCTGCGTCCACCTTTTCAATGAACCGATAATAGTTCCACCTCAGATAACGCCAGTGGAGTTCATCCCAGCCCCGTATCCCTTTAAGAATCGCCGCGTGGATAAGCGCGTCGTCAACCCTTCGGCAGACACGGTGTAACACCGTTTCCCGCTCATCGTAATCGAAGTTTTCTGGGAGCGGTGGCAGATCGTCTTCGGAAACTATTCCCTGCTCCAACGGGTTTGGAATATGTTTCTCCTCATGGTTGTGCAAATATTCGCATACGTCGTGCGGATCGACGTAACCGATTTGGAGATAAAACGGATCGTCTTTGTCGTAGTTTGTCAAGAAATCTGCAACTGCGTGCGTAGATGCTGAATCGTAGTATGCGGCACCGCCTGCGCCAATATCCTGTTGCCCATAATAGAGGGTCCGAAAACTCTCGCGGACATCTCTGCCCGGAACATGCCACTTACCGCAGTGGAATGCTTGATAGCCACCCGCGTTGAGCAATTGCCCAAGGTCAGGAATTTCTGAGTGTAAATACCCACCGTTAAACGGCACCCCCGTCTCGGAGGTGTATAAACCTGTTGCCCAACTGGAACGAGCGGCAGCACACACCGGATCCGTACAGAACGATCTGCGAAATGAGGTCCCATTCCGATGAAGTTCATCGATATTGGGTGTCCGAAGGAACGGATTTCCGTAAGCCGAAATCGCATCCCACGAGTGCTGGTCGGTGTTAATAAAAAGAATATTGGGGCGTTCGTTCATACACGGTCCCCCATCTTCTCTCTAAGCACCAGCGTCTCGAAAAAGGTTGAAGCGATAGCAATGTTTCCGTGTCCATCGAGCCACCAATACGAAGGCAAAAGTCCAGTCCCGTAAAGATAATAACCGTCAAGCGGAATCGGGGTCTGTATCGTCTCAAGGAAACCGAGTTTACTTTTTAGTCTCAGTTGTTCCAAGTCTTCAAGGACAGCAATGTCTATTCCATCGCCGGACGCTTGAATTGTTCGGACGAGCGCGGGAATGACATCAAAGAGTGCCCAATTGCATGTCAATTTGACAGATGCGTCTACTGTTCCTGCAGCAATTTCAGTACCGTTGATACGCAGCCGCACTTCTGAATCTGAGGTGAGATAGCCTGCACACACCAATTGGAAGTATTCATCGTCGGCACTGTTTCGGGCATCAACACTCCAATTACCGCTAAGCGGACGATGGTTTTCATCGCTACAACAGAATTGCATTTGAAGATTCTCGCCGCTTGTTGTATTTTCGTATTTGACCGAATAGTGCCACAGGTTATCGTTTTTGCTCCGTTCGATGATGGCTGTCCCGATGCTCAGTGTCTCTGAGTTCTCTCCTCTGTTATAGCCGCGCCAGTAGTTCGGTAGTACATTGTAAACATGCGTGATCGTTTGCGCCGTTTGGGTGCCGCGTGTGGCAGCTTCGGGATCATACCCGCGAAGCGTTCCAATCAATTCTTGTGAAAATTGGGGGTTTTGGGCACCGTAATTGTAGTCAAAGGACCAGTGCAGCGGCTTGCTATCATTCATGGCGTTGGAACCATTGGCATATTTTGGGAAACTTTACTGGATGCAGCATTATGTGCATAACGGGTTGTTTCGGGTAATCGGTAGCCTCTACAACATGCGAGAGTCAAGGTGCGTGCTGAATCCAAAGAGATTCGGTGTCCTATGGATATGTAGACCACCCGAACGTTGTTACGCGTGCGAACAACAGTGCCGATCACCTCGTCTTTGTCCATCAGGCAGGTATAAGATCCCTGTTCGGCTTCTGGCTCCTCGTATCGTCCCCAAAGTCGAGATTTTGCACATCCAATCGTCGGTTTATCCAAAATTAGCCCTAAATGTGATGCGAGTCCAAACCGTCTTGGGTGTGCGATCCCCTGACCGTCCACTATCACCAGATCAGGTTCGGTTTGCAACTGTGTGAATGCGGTTAATAGGGGCGGGATTTCCCGAAAGGACAGCAACCCCGGTATATAAGGAAAACGAACAGGGCTTTCAGTAACCACGCTATCTACCACCTGCAACTCGGGAAAGCTCAGGACGACCACGGATGCGCGTGCGATGTCCTTTTTCAGTCCGATATCTACCCCGGCAACGGTATTGATTTTCCCAAACTGGTCTGTTTTAACCACCTGCGTGCGGAGTTCATTTTGGAGTCTCCGTGCTTCTGCGGGGGAAACATCCCATGAATGGAGGGCGCGATACTGTATAGCTGCCACTGTTCGTTTTCAATGTAAACGTCGTCGTGTTTTACAATGCTTCAGGTGCAAAGAAAGCGTGCGGTGGTAAACCCTCCGCGGATGCTTGTAATATTATAACACAAAACACTTCGATTGTCAAGCCTTTTCGGCGTAGCTTATGCGTCGAATGACTATTTCTTTTGCCTCGTCTCTTTGACCTCAACGGCACCGGGCTTCGTAATATGCCGGATGCCCGCGAAGAAGGCAGAGAGGACTAAATAACCGCCACCAATACCGATGAGGGCACCCAAACTGCCGATAATTAACTCTATTCCGTTGAACATTATATGTTCTCCTCAAAATGGTGTTTTTATAATCGCTCTATATGAACCTGTCGGCGTTTCTCAAATTTTGAGTCTATCGCCTAAATTATTACAGGCAGTTAACGAAAGTATCTATCAATCGGTTTCAAAATTATTATATTAACCTAAGCAAAATGCGGATTAAACGCTAAATTATATATAAAGTCCCAATTTAACAATTAACAACGAGTTTTAATATTTGACTTATAAGGCAAATTAAATTTTATGTATAACTTCAAAATGAGCAGGAAACCGATCGGTAAGAGGATAGTGATCAGGTATTAGCAAGAATGATGCCACCGCAGAAACGCCAATATGAGAGAATACGCCAGCAAAATGTGTGTAATTAAACACAATAGGACAGAGAACTCGTGAAAAATGTGGCAAAATTGAAACACTCCAATATGGTATGTTTCAAAGTGAATCTTTTCAAACGAGAAGATAAAACGTGAATTTCGGGAGGATTGTTGGAATGGATTTAGTCAAGCATGGCAAAGATGCTGGGTGGCACGAGGTGTTCAATGGCTTCGCCCTGCTTTAACAGTTCACGAACCTCTGTTGAGGACATATACGCGTAAACATCGGGAAGTAGAAGGCATGAAACGTAGGGGGCATATTGGCGGATCTCCGGTTGTTCCATGAAAGATTCAATTGTCTTAATATCTGCCGCTGCTCGGTTCGCAACAATGAAGCGGGCATCTACAAAGAGTTCTCCCAATTCGGTGTGGAAATCCGTGTAGTATTTCGGGTCAAAGATTCTTACAAGGGTATCGTAGCCAACGATAAAATGGAACTCGGTTCTTGGTGGTAAAATCGCTTTTAAAGCGGTGACTTTATCAATATACCTACCGTGGCTTGATACACCGACAGAGAATTTTTCTCGGTTCTTCGTGTAACTTTTGAGAGTCAAGAGCCTTGCGGCAAGCGGTAAGCCAAACACCGTTTTATCCACATTCGCCTTTGCAAGGAGTAGGAGCAGTTCGTCCAACTGGTATTCAACAATTGTGTCCTCAATCATCTTGGTATGTGCAAGCGTTAGGGGATTGAAGGAACCTGAAAAAATGCCGAGTTTTTTACCGGTTTCAGATATTGATGTTTCTGCACGGTGCACCAGTTCTATCCGCGGCGATGCTGTTGGATCCAACCGATGAAAGAGTTCGGTGTAGCGTTCATAGTCCGGATGATGTTCACACTTATGTGTCAACAGGTCCAATAATGAGTTCGCCATTCGTCTACCTGGGTTCGTGCTCTGAGAAGCACAAACTAACGGTCTCCTATGCTACAAGGGTGGCAACTTGTGTTAAAGATAGAATTAATCCGTGTCAATTTCCGCTTTTTTCGCTTCTTCCCAGATTGCATCAAGACTCTCTAAGTCTTGTGCTTCAAAACTGGTGCCGCGACGTTCTAATTCTGCTTCCATCCATTTAAAGCGTGTCATAAACTTGCGGTTCGCCGCCCGCAGTGTTTCTTCGGCTTGGATCTCCATAAAGCGGCAAAGATTGACAACGGCAAAAAACAGATCGCCGAGTTCCATCGAAACTGCTTCCGGTTCATCTGCCTTGATACTTGCCTTGACTTCTTGGAGTTCTTCGTCAACCTTGGCGACAACATCGGCAAGTTCATCCCAATCGAAACCGACACGGGCGGCTCGGTTCTGTATTTTCTGAGCGCGGAGCAGTGTGGGAAGCGCGTCCGGAATCCCATCAAGGACCGATTTCCGATCCTCGTAGCCCGCCTCTTGGCGTTTAATCTCTTCCCAGTTTTTCACAACTTCGTCCGAATCCTCAACGTCGATATCACCAAAGACGTGTGGGTGTCGCCGAATGAGTTTCTCTGTGAGTATTTCGATCACGGCGTAGATGTCAAAATCCTTATGTTCTGCTGCGATCTGTGCTTGGAGCATAATGTTCAGCAGGAGATCGCCCAATTCCTCTTTCAATTTCTTCGGGTCGCCTGTGTCAATGGCTTCAAGCGTCTCGTAAGTTTCCTCAATGAGTGTGGATTTCAGCGTTTCATGCGTCTGCTCCCGATCCCACGGACATCCGTTCTCACTTCTTAATGTCGCGATGACCCCCACAAGTTCTTCAAACAATTCCTTTTTCATAGAATCCTCCTTATTTTGTTGCTGTTTTGTTTTGCAAGGCTTTTACATGTTTTTGGACTTCCGCGTAGCGTTTTGCCTTTGGGAAGTGGGTAAGATAGAGTTTGTAGAGTTGCAACGCACGCGTATAGTTTTTCTGCGCTTCTGCCTCGCGCGCTCGATCTTCTAACGCATCCGCTTTGGCATTCAGCAGTTCACTGAGCAGTTGCACGGCATGTGCTTCAAAGACGCTGCCAGCATATTTATTGCGGAACGCTTCTAATGTCTTTACTGACGCCGCGTAGGGCTTCTCACCCGCTGCCTTCTTTAGCCGATTGAATTGTGTTTCGGCTTGGGTACCGAGATATATTGCGGATTCTTCCGCCGTGCGGCACAACTTCGTATCCGGTAAAATCTTTGCAATTCGGGTATAAAGTGTGAACGCTTCTCCAAGCCTCCCATTTTTTTCAGCGATCTGCGCCTTGTCAAACCCAGATTCAACCTGTTTCATGGGTCCGTAAGCGATAAGCCACTCCCGCATTTTCGTTTTTGTCATCCATTGTGGAGAGAGTTTGTGCGTCTCATCTTTCCACTCCTCAAAAGCCACATCTGCACCGGACTCTGTATAAAACTGAAAAGCACGTTTTGCGCGTGGATAATGTGGGTCATCCAATTCCCCGACACCATAGAAAAAGGGATGCCCGCGGATGAGTTCCGCCGGTGGTGGATTCATGTCCACATAGCACCTACCAGCCCCAAGGACGAGATTCCCGGCTAACCGACCTAATAACTGCTCTCCGAGAACGGTTGTTGAGTAGCCACCTTGACTATAACCGCCCATAAAAATGTAGTCTTGGTCAACGTTCACCCGTGTTGAGATAATTTCTAACGCCTCATCAAAGAAGATTTTCTCCGGTCCGGTTGTGTTGAAGCGGAGTTTATGGTAGTAAGCGTCAGTCGCGTAATTCATACCGGCAACAATGAATCCTTGCCCCTTCGTCACCTGTTTGAAGGGCCAGGTTGTGGCTGTTCCGCGGTAGCCGTGATAACAAAAAATAACAGGAAATGGACGTTGGTCGGTGTAATCAATCGGAAGGTAAAGCAGAAATGTCTTTCCTGTTTTTGGAGCCGTGATACGCACCTCTTTTCCCGCGGACAGCGTAGGGAACTCAGCGGCGAATGCGCTATGGAACAGAAGCAGCAGGAGCGCGTTGCAGCATACAATCCTCACGCTGCAGAATAAATTTTTGGAACGTAGACCTCTGATAGCAAATTTCGGAAACCTGCAAGTTGCGCCGAAAAAGTGTATTCTCATGTGTCTGTTCCGTTCTCTTGGTCTTGAAGGGTTTCTAATTGAATAATCAGTTGACCGAGTTGCAGTCGCAAGAGCAGCGTATAGATTTGCATCAGGAGCGTAACCTGTGCTTCTGTTGGTAAATCACTGGCGTGAATTACCGCGAGGAGTCTGTCTGCACGTTGGCGGATTTCTTCGGCTTTCTCTAAGTCGTCGTCTGTTTCGACTGTGCTCTCTTTGATGAACTGCCAAATGCGATCCTGGATTTCCAGCATATAGTTTTTTGCCATTGCGGTGCGTGCGCGTTTCGCAGAGTCAACCCAAATTGTATTTGCTTTCCAATTAAGCATGAAAGCGATACTATTGATGAGCACATCGCGGAGGGTATCCTCGCCAGAAAGGAGTTCCTCAACATTGGTGATTCCCTCTGCTTCTGCAGAGAATGTCCGCACGCGCGTATACTCTTTCAGGTCTTTCAGCATCAACTCGTTTTCAGCAATGAGATGCCAAAGGTCCGAACTCGTTGAAAGCAAGGTCTCTACACGGTTGCAAACCGGACCGGGAATTTGTGAGCGGATGCAGTAATAGTGGAGGCTGTGGAGCCGACTTCTGAGGTCTTGCAAACTCTCAGTCGTCTGGAGTTCCGAAGGGTGCGCGATGGATGGAAGGACATCCTCCCGAATCTGATTCAAAAGTGTAGGGATAGAGCGTTCAGCATTCATGTTGCGGATCCCAATAATAGGCAAGCGTTTGTTAGCACAATTTTCTTGTCTAATAGCGTAGCAGGTTTTTCGGGAAAAGTCAACTTGACATTTGTTATCAGGAGGTGTTACAATGTGGATAAGAAACGCAAGAAACCGAGGACTGCCATGAAACTACTTATCGTCGCAGTTATCAGCATCACTCTTTTTGGGATGTTCGTGGCTGTTGCCGATGAAAAATCAGAAACAGCACCGCCGAAAGTCGGCGATACAGCACCGGATTGGACGCTCCAAGACGCGGAGGAAAAGGAGCACGCCCTGAAGAAGTTGCGCGGTAAGGTTGTTTTCCTCATTATGGGCAATCGTAAGATTCGGGAAGAAGACGACAAGTGGGCAGAGGCGTTCCAGAAGGAATACGGAGAAAACGAACGGGTTGTCGCCTATATTATTGGTGATTTACGGAGTGTTCCGGGATTCATACCGAAACGATTTATCAGAAGTCAACTGAAGAAAAACCCGCCTGCTGTGAAATTCCTACTGGACTGGAAGGGAGAGGTCCACAAACAGTATCAGACGGAAGAAAAGAAACCGACGCTCTATCTCATCTCACAGAAAGGCACGATTGTGTTCCATCGGAAATCGGATTTCAAAGCAGACACTTATGCTGAACTGAAGAAAGCGATTGACAAACTCTTAGCAACACCCGATGCGAAGTAACTTTTTGTGTATCTGCTCCGATCGTCTGATGTCTTCTATGATGGATGGCGGAAACTATGTCTACAAAGCTGAAAAGAGAACCCTATTTGTCCAGCCCAATCTTCCTTCTTGTTGCCGGTCTACTTCTCGGGGGATTCGGTTTCTTGGCAATTCGCGTGGCGGTAGATGACGGGGTTTTTCAGATTTTAGCGTCTATTCTTTTAACCCTTTGCGGTTTATCTGCTGCGGTATATGGGTTCATGGGAGTGCTGGAGGGTAAACAAGCTCGGAAACTGACCAGAAGCGACTTACAGGAAATACAGGTACTCTCTCAGAGCCTCAAGGTGCGTTATCCTACCTACATTTTGAAGGTTCACAAACTAAAAGAGAAACACGATGCACTCCACGAGAAGTTTCCCGAAATCCGAGAGTATTCCGAAGAATTCAAACGCCGTATCAAGGCACTTCAAGCCGAATTGGTTGCATTGGAAACCCAGCTTCACGATACTCTACAGAAGCACGCGCCCGTTATAGATAGCGATAACGTGGACAGTATCGCGAAAAAGATTCTCTGGTCGGATAAGCAGATTCAGTTGACACAGTTAGATTCGACTTTAAAAACGCTCGCTGAGACAGAAAACCCGATGGTCCCGGAGCATTACCGTGGTGTATTGAATCAGATACACCGCGATTTCAAGAGACTTGATGGTGGCGTGACGCTTTATCACGAATTGCTGACAGCATGTACCAGTGAAACTGTAGCGTTTGATGTTGTTCTTGGATTGAAACAGGAAGTTGAGGAAATTGACACCCTGATCTCACAGCATGAGACCAAACTACAAAAGTTGGAAACGGACACCCAAACACAATATGAGTTGTCGGAAATGGCACTGTCAATGTTTCAAGAGCGTTTTGAAGCGTTCAAGGCAGATTGCGAACAATCATGAAAGGGAATGGATATGAAATATCTCGTCACCGGTTGCGCTGGATTTATCGGATGGAAAGTGACAGAATTATTGCTGGAGGCTGGTCACACTGTTGTTGGGATTGATAACTTAAATGCCTCGTACGATACGCAAGTCAAGCAGTGGAGGCTTGAGCAACTCGAAGGCACCCCCAATTTCCACTTTCACCGTTCAGACATCTGTGATCGGGAAACATTGCAGGCGATATTCAAGAGGGATATCCCTACATTCGATGCGGTGATTAACCTCGCAGCGCGTGCTGGCGTTCGGCATTCTGTTGAGGATCCATGGGTATACGTGGATACAAACGTGACTGGTACGCTGAATTTACTGGATCTGTGCCGCGAGTTTGAAGTGAAGAAATTTGTGTTGGCATCAACATCAAGTCTATACGGTTCAAATAACAGTCTTCCGTTCAGTGAGGAAACGAATACAGACGGACCTTTGTCCCCTTATGCTGCATCGAAAAAAGGTGCCGAGTCGATTTGCCATAGCTATCACCATCTCTACGGCATCGACGTAACAATTTTCCGTTTTTTCACCGTGTATGGGCCCGCTGGCAGACCCGATATGAGCGCGTTTCGCTTTGTGCATTGGATTAGCGAGGGGAAACCGGTTACCGTCTATGGCGATGGCAAAGAATCTTCACGGGACTATACCTATCTGGATGACATAGCAAGAGGGGTGATTGCGGGGCTGAAACCGCTCAAGTACGAGGTGATTAACCTCGGTTCCGATAGTCCTATTGTGCTGATTGATACGATTCGGTTGATAGAGGAACTGGTTGGTAGAAAAGCCGAACTCACGCACCAACCGTTTCATCCGGCGGATGCCCGCGCCACGTGGGCAGACATCCGTAAAGCGGAAAAACTTTTAGGATGGCGACCGCAAGCCAGTTTCCGTGAAGGAATCACTGCACTTGTAGAGTGGTACCAAGCGAATCGGGAATGGGCAAAACACATCCAGACAGACTAAACAGCAGTTGCATCTGTAAGCCGTTATCGCAATAGGGCGACCGCTTTTTTTAATGCTGCTGTGTCTACCTTTATTTTTGCGATCTCTGCTTCGCGTTGAACATAGGTGAGCGTATGCGTCGCACTCATTGGGGCGGCAATGTCTTGAACGATCTTATGGAGACGTTTCACATCGGCTTTCTTGATGCCGGTCTGTGCTTCGATGCGGGTATGCAGCGCGGCTGGCGTTTCTGGAGTTTCTGGCTCTTCAACGGGTGCTGCACGTTTGGAAGGTGCTTTACTATTTTTGGTCTTTGATTTCGCTGTGGTAGAAGTCGCTGTTTTCGCACGGCGGGTTCGTTTCCGAGATGTCCCTTGTTTGGAAGTCTGAATTTTCCCTGTCTCCAGTGATTTGACCCCACACTCCTTACACAACTTCGCTGTGATATCAGCCAAAGTCATCGTTACAATTATTTCTGTGATTGCGCCACAGAGCTCGCATTCGTCAAGGTTTTCGATGCTTGTAAGGATCTCGGCGTGTATTCCGAGCATCTTTTCTTTGTCGGTTTTTGTCTGCTTCTCTTTCTGACAGAGTGCGATGAGTTTCTGTGCTGCTTTTTCGATTGTGTCTAAATGTCCCATGTTGTCCCCCAAAGATGTAAGGCACGGTGACCTCAAGGCAAGATATTTTAACAGCAAGTTTTGGCTTGCAAGCTGCGCCAAAATTTGAACATTACTTGTAGGTGAGATTATTATGTCTCAATGGCATCCGTCACTCCCCTAAAACCGAACGCTAAGTTTGCAACAACGGCGCAGGCATCCCTTAAGAAAGGCACTTCAAAGTTTTAACCTACGTCGTTTAACTACTAAGGTAAAATTAAAAAGTTTGCGACGCAGCAACGCGGACTTTGTCTATATAGAGTTTATACTCGAAACTATCTATGAGTGCCTCGCAACTTGCGGAAATAATATTCTCTGAAACACCGACGGTACTCCAAATCCTTTCACCATCGCCCGCTTCAATTAATACCCGAACTTTTGAACCCGTGCCAGCCTTCGTATCCAACACCCGAACTTTATAATCTATGAGTCGAACCGTCTGGAGGGCAGGATAAAACTGCTCAAGTGCCTTTCGGAGTGCGGTGTCAAGGGCATTGACGGGACCATCTCCATCAGCGGCAGTGTGTGCGGTAAGCCCGTCTGGGGTTGTGACTTTTATAGTCGCTTCGGAACGCATCGCGAAGTCGCTGAACTGTTCGATAATCACGCGGAAACCGACAGGTTCAAAGAAGGCTTTGTACGCATTGAAAACCTTATGCGTCAAGAGTTCAAACGAGGCTTCGGCGGCTTCGTATTGGTAGCCTTCCTGTTCCGCTGCTTTGAGGCGTTTGAAGAGTTCCAGTACCTGCGGTGAATCCTTGTCGTAATCCGGGTACTCCCTCTCGATTTTCTTCATAATAGTGCCGCGTCCGGCTTGATCGGAAACCAGAATTCGTTGTGTATTGCCGACTGTTTCCGGTACGACATGTTCATAAGTGAGACGGTTTTTACGGATGGCATCGGTATGTAAACCGCCTTTATGCGCAAAGGCGGAACGTCCAACGTAGGGTTGACGTTCGTCATGCGGGAGGTTCGCCAATTCACTGATGAGTCGGGAGACGCGTGTTAACGCCTGCAACTGCGTATCACTGAGGGACTTTATTCCGAGTTTGAGTTGAATTGTAGGGATAATGGCGGCGAGATTCGCGTTTCCGCACCGTTCACCGTAGCCGTTGAAAGTGCCTTGTATATGGGTTGCGCCTGCCTGCACGGCGAGCACTGAGTTCGCGGCACCCATTCCTGCGTCGTTGTGGGTATGGATACCGACAGGCAATGACAGATCGGAGAGGACGACTTCAACACCTTCCTGAATTTCTAAGGGCAATCTGCCGCCATTCGTATCACAGAGGACGAGGCAATTCGCGCCACCAGCGGCAGCGGCTCGTAGCGTTTCCATCGCATATTCAGCATCGTCGGCGTAACCATCGAAAAAATGCTCGGCATCATAGATGACCTCACGACCATTTTCCACGAGATAACGGACAGAACTCTCAATTAATTCTAAGTTCTCCTCAGCTGTGACGCGTAGGACATCAGTCGCATGAAGTCGCCAACTTTTTCCAAAGATCGTTACAATTCTTGCCCCTGTATCCAGCAAAGCGGTTAGATTTGGATCGGCATCGGCGGTATAGGTGGGATAGCGCGTGCTACCGAACGGCACGATGGTTGCCGTTTCGAGCGCCATGCCTTTTGCCCGCTTGAAAAATTCTATGTCTTTTGGATTGGAGCCGGGATAGCCGCCCTCAATATAGCGAATGCCTAACTTATCCAATGCCTCTATGATGATGAGTTTATCTTCAACAGAAAACGCCACGCCTTCTGCTTGGCTACCATCCCTGAGTGTCGTATCGTAAAATTCAACCATGTTATTTTCACAGCAAGTTTTGGCTTCCGCTTTTGAATATACGCTTACAAGCTTCGCCCTACAACGCCAAAATTTAGCGTCTCCTTTTATTATTTTTATGTCGTAATTTCTGCTAATTTACCTTATGATATTTTAACACATCTCAGAGCAAAAGTCAAATTTTGTCTGTGTTTTACGGAGTGCTGATGGGAAAGTAAAAGCCTTGTGCTGCGTCCATTCTGAACCCCTGAAATCAGCATATATAGTTATAATCCGTTTGTATTTTGATAATTCACTCAAATGTGGTACTATAAAAAGTATGAAGACCTTTGCTATCTTTCTATTTTGCGGTGCGTTGTTGTTCTCAGGCTGTGGAATCCTCACTACCAAGCCGATTCAAACTGAACCACCGATACCCTCTGTAGACCCGATTGAAAGACTACAGACCGATATTGATGCCGTTTTGCAAGAAGAGTTGTTCACGAATGCAAGTATCGGTATCAAAGTGGTTACTGTTGAAACAGGGGAGGTGATTTACGAAAAAAATTCCCATAAGTTACACCATCCCGCCTCTACAACAAAACTCTTCACAGCAGCGACTGCCTTAGCGAAATTGGGGTCGGACTATCAATGTGAGACCACACTCTATGCTGATGCCATTGTGAGGGGTGAAGTCTTAGGGAATATCTATCTAAAAGGTAGAGCTGATCCGGTGCTCCAACCCCAAGACATTGCCAAATTAGGTGATGCCTTGCTGCAAGCGGGTGTGAAGTCAATACAGGGGAACATCGTTGTCGATGAAACATATCTTGATGCCATTTGGGAGGGTCCAGGGTGGATGTGGGACGATAGACCGCTGTGGATCAACGCGTTGAGTATCCGAGAAGTCGAACCTGATGCAAGCAAAATGAGTAGGGCACTCGCCTGCGGACACCTCTTGAAAACGACGTTGATGGAAAAAGGCGTTAACGTCATAGGTAATGTAGTGTCAGGAACAGTCTCGTCAGAGGCACACACTGTTGCCAAGCACCTATCACCGCCACTTGCTGACATCCTCAAGTTAATGAACAAACCGAGTGACAATTGGACTGCCGAACTGGTTTTCAAAACAATTGGTGCTGAGGTAATGGGTGAACCGGGGACGTGGAAAAAGGGTAGAGACGTTGTTGCTGGGTTTTTAGCAGAAATCATGGACGAACCGCCGATGCATCGGTTCGTTGACGGATCTGGACTTTCTCGTTACAACCTCCTCAACGCCGAATTACTCACGAAGTTGCTCGTCTATATGTATCACAATTTTGAGGTGATGCCGGAGTTTTTGGCATCGCTTCCGATTGCGGGTGTCGATGGCACCCTGAAAAATAGGATGCAAGGTATGTCTGCTGAGAAGGTATTGCGTGCGAAAACGGGGACGTTGAGTGGTGTTTCTGCACTCGCTGGCTATACTGTGACAGCAGACGATGAGGTGTTTGCGTTCGGGATCCTCATCAGTCATTATGTTGGTCCAGCAAGATTGGCGCGAAGTATCCAAGATAAGATTGGGAATTATTTGACAGGGTTTAATCGCCATCCGGTGAGTAACGTTAGCAGTAAACCCTCCCAAGACGAATAGGAATAACTTGAGCATATACTTTATCAAGGCAATTCTCTTGCTATCTGGGTTTTCACGTGGTATAATATTAGCGATTTTGAGGGACAGATCTAATAAGATACTAAAGTTTGGACAATATTTCAGAACTCAAGCTGCCTTGTCAAAAGGCAGCGTCCTATCTTTTTGAACACAGGTGTTAATATTCTGCGAGTTTGTATTTTCAGGGGAACTCGTAGAAAATCCGCACGCCCGGATCTGTGCCTGTAGATAAGCGACTCGAAGCCCTTGTGTGAGTTTCTTGGGGTGATACCAATGAATACCGAGGAACTCACAGACGGTCTTGACGGTTATCGGTTTTTCCGTCGGGGGTGGCAGTGTGAAGATGAGTTTCGTGAGACTCGCTGCAGTGAAACTCAGTTGCACGAAGCGATTGATGCTTTTTCGAGATTTCACCTGATACCCGCTGAACCCGAAGTGTTGCTTGACGTCTCGAAAGGCGGTCTCGATCTGCCACCTGTGTTGATAGTATTCAATGATCTTTGGTATCTCGAGCGTCAGGTCTGTTGTAAAGACGAGGAAATACCGATAGGGTTTCCAACGTTTCGGTGTAATTTCACCATCGGCCGTGCCAGCGGTTCCGCTGCTGGTATTCCAAAAACATAGCAGTTTTTAATTCAACAAACACACTACATGGCGCTTTTATGCGAATTGTTAGAGAAAATGAGTTAGCGAAATTTGCAGAGCGACATCCAAATACTCGTGCCTCCCTCAACCATTGGGCACAATTGATGAGAGAAGGAAGTTTTGAGTCGATTATTAACTTGCGTGAAACGTTCGGACGCGTTTCACCAGTGAAGGTCCGTCCCCGAAGGTTTAATCGCAAATCGGTAACACTGACGGTTTTCAATATTAGTGGCAATGATGCCCGCCTCATTGCGGTTGTACAATACACGAAGCAGGTTGTGATTATCGATCAGGTGCTAACGCATAATGAGTATGATACAGGAAATTGGAGAAAGTAAATCATGTTGACTGAAAAACCTCCTATACAAAATGTATCGCCAACACCAACTTCTTTGGGACTTAACGTCCTATTTGAGAAAACAGACATTAGTGTGTTCCTCCAAAAGCAAACAATTGCTGAATTCAGTTCTGAACATCTACAAACACTAATGTGGGAGAACGCCCCTGAAATTCCGATGCCATCTTCCGAACCGGCGCAAGCATCAGTACAGCAACAGATTGAATCCGGTCCATACTCGGAGAGCGACTACCAATGGCTTGTGGAGATCCTTGAGGGGTTAACCGATGTAGCGAATCGGAATGCCAATAACAGTTTCACTACACTAACCGAAACTGACTACGAGCAACTTGATGCAGTGCTAAAAGAGTTAATCTATGTCGTTGGTGACGATGAAAAGCATCCCTTGGCACCATTAATGGATTTTATCGGTATCCTTATCACGAAATATGAGGACGAACACTTTCAAAAATTAACAGATCTGTTTCCTGAACTCACAAAAAATATAACATCAAATGACACAAAAATTGAGGATCGAAAAGAAAAATCCACGACCAAGGTCTCAGACAAATCCACAAATACTCTTGCCGCAGCGGCTTTTTTTTCTATCGGTAACCTTTTTTTGGAAGGAGATAAGAGAGAAGAAGCAATTCTCGCCTACCATCAGTCAATTCGGCTAAAACCTAATTCTGCCGAAACCTACTACCATCGTGGCGAGGCAAAATACTTGCTTGGGAAGTATGAATCTGCAGCTGCTGACTTCGATGAAGCCATTCGGATTAACCCAACTGATCCTTATGCCTATCTTAAGCTCGCCAATGTAAAGTGCGCGCTGAGTCAATATAAGGCTGCTATTGCTGATTTTGACAAAGTTATCCAATTGAATTCAGATGAAGTTTGTGTTTACTTTGCTTATCTGATGCGTGGTTGTATAAATAGGTTACTGGGTCAATATAAGGCTGCTATTGCTGATGCTGATGAAGCCCTTCGATTAAATTTGGATGATCCTTCCGTCTATCTTGCTTACGCCACTCGCGGTGGGGCAAGGAATGCCCTCAAAGAATATGAAGATGCTATTGGTGATTTTAACGAAGCTCTCCAGTACAATGCAGATGATGTTGCAACTTATGTTATGCGTGGGCACGCGAGAGCTGCATTAGGTCAACATAAGGCTGCTATTGCTGACTATGACGAAGTAATATGCCGCAAGTCAGATGATGCCTATGTTTACTTTAGGCGAGGACTTAGTAAGTTAATCAAAAATATGTTTGAAACTGCCATTGTTGATTTTGATGAGAGCATTCAACTCAAGGTAGACGATCCCTGTGCCTACCTTATGCGAGGAACAGCACAGTTCATAAGGAAACAATACGACGCTGCTATTGCAGATATCGACCAAGCCATTCGACTAAAACCTGATTCTGCTCTAAACCATATAGGCTTTGCCTACACTATGCGAGGAGGTATAAAATTCATGAAAGGTCAATATAAGATTGCGATGGACGACCTTGATAAAGCTATTCAGATTAAATCCGATCCTTCTCTAAACCATATAGATCTTGCCTATATTCTTCGTGGAAATGTGAAAAGCATCATAGGGCAATACATAGAGGCTATTGCTGACTATGACGAGGCCATTAAGATTGACTCCACTTTGGCACAAGCCTACAAAAACAGTGCGGACGCAAAGCGTGAACTAGGGGAATATAAGGCTGCTATTGCTGACTATGACAAGGCTATCCAGTTAAATCCGGCTGCTGTTACCTATTATAATCGCGGATATGTGAAGGGGCAGTTAGGAAAACATAAGTCTGCAATCCAAGATTATAGCGAGGCTATTAAGATTAATTCAAATGATGCCCATGCTTACCATAACCGAGGTATTGATAAAGGTAAATTAGGGGAATATGAGGCTGCCATTGCTGATTTTGATAAGGCTATCCAGTTAAATCCAGATGACATCTATGCCTACCGCAACCGCGGGATTGCCAAAATTTTACTGAGCGAATATGAAAATGCCATCACTGACTGTACCGAAGCCATCCACCTAAGTCCGGATTATGCCGAGGCGTATGATACCCGAGGTAAAGCCAAAGTACTCTTGGACCAAACTTGGGAAGCAAAAGAGGATTTCCAGAAAGCCTTAGAATTGGCTGAATTAACTGATAACCAAGACCTCAAGACTGAAATTGAACAATCGCTTAAAGAACTTAACAACGCCGAGTAGGGAACAATATGGGTTTACGCGGCGAGTCAAGCTTGCAACCGACTTTAATCAAACCGCGAGGTAATATCGGGGGGTGGGTCTCCGACGACAGATTTGCCATCGCGTAGCAACGGCTCAGCGTTGCCCCATAAACGACTTCCGTCGTGTGCAAGGAGCGGTTCTGCGGAATACTGAGCGAGATAGGCGCGTCGTAGACCGCTCGTGTAGTTCGTGCCGCTGCAGTGGAAATTGATGCTCGTGAAGGCGACAATGCTCCCGGCAGGCACAATCGCAGGGACACCCTTTTCCGGTCCGAAATATCCGACCATATCGTTGCTGCCCTCTTCACGGACATGCTTCACCCATGAGCGGATGCCAATACGCGAAAACGGCATCACATAGACGGTGCCGTTCTCTTCGGACATATCATCAAGTGCACACCAACAGGTCAGATATGGCTTGTGGTCGGGATAACCGACGTAGCCTGAATCCTGATGCCAGCTGAACTTCATTCCCGCTTCTGCACCTTTGACGACATACTGTTCCCAGAAAAGGTAAGCCGTATCGCCTAAGGTAGCACGACAGACTTCCGCCATTAGATCGCTGAATAGGAATTCGCGAAGTTTTGGCTGTTTCCTGAAGCAGTTTGAGACGAAATAGCGTTTATTGCGATGATTGATACCGAGGACATCCGTGTCCTGTCGGTCCATGTCGGCATCCATCTGATCGATAAAGGTTCCGCATTCACCGCGGAGCAGCTCCAGAAGCGGTTCTGGGATAACATTCTCTAAAATGAAATAGCCTTCCTCTTGGAATTGCTGTTTCTGTGCATCGGTTATGTTCATATTTTTAATTTTACCTTGCGGAAGAACAATGTAAGTCAGGACTTTGACGCACCATTCTTACGAGTCGCCCGCGCCGTTGTTGCGGACTTGGGTTTTGATGGAGAGTGGCCCATAATTAAGTTTCCAACCCACAAAGAGGTTTCTATTCGATATTGACTTGGCGGACGACTTGCCCGTTGCTCTCCCAGTAGGTGTGCTTTCCAGTGATGTAGTCGGAATCACCTGCGGGTTGGATGTTTCCCATGGTATCAACGGCTCTTGAAACGACGGTATGCTCGCCTTTTGAGGGGCTGTTCCAGCCGAGATGCCAGATTTTCCATGCGAATTCCGCGTCCTCTTCGGGATCTATCGTCGCCTTTTGCCATGTGCCACCGTCAATGCTCACTTCAACCGTTTGGATGGGGGCACCCCACGCTGCACCGTAGATACGGTATTTATCGCCAACACGGGTTACCTTCGCTGCTAACGACTTCAACTTCGTTCTACCAACCGAAGTCTCCATCCAGACGGATTCACCATCGGAACGTTTCTCTTCGCGGATCGTGACATAGTCGCGTCCCATGAATCTCCCCATAAATCGGGTGTCGCGCACTTCAATGCGTTTGAGCCATTTAACGCATGCGATGCCGTACCAACCGGGAGCGATCAAGCGTAGCGGGGCACCGTTCGGATGAGGTAATGGCTCACCGTTCATTTCATAACAGAGGAGGTTGGTGTCTTGTAGTGCGTCTTCAACGGACATGCTTCGGGCAAAATTTTGACGCATTTTTACGTCGCGCCGTTCCTCCTCTCCGACATCATGTCCGAAGAAGATAACCTCAATGCCGTTTTCCTTAATGCCAGCCTCTTTGAGGATCGGTGCGAGGGGTGTCCCCACCCATTTTGCGTTGCCTATTCCACCCGTGAACGTTGGAAATCCATGGTTACCAGAACATTCCAGCGTAAAGGTCACCTCCTGCCGGAGGCGCGCCTTGATGTCCTCAATCGTGAGCATCAACGGTTTCTCGACTAAACCACTTATTTCCAGTTTCCACGTCGCGAGGTGTACTTCCGGCTTGCCGTAATGCGAAACGTTGAAGAATTCATCGTTTGGTGTGATAAAGGAATCGAGTTTGTCCCAATCCAGCAAACCGCGTTTTGAAGGCGGTTCCGGTGGTTGATCCGTGAATGGGATAAGCACTTCACCCTCACGGCTCGGGAAGGCATAGACCGCCCACGGGCTGAGCAACAACCCGGTAAGCGTTAAACCGCTCTGCCGCAAAAAATCTCTACGCTCCATGGTGCCTCCTATTCTTCTCATTCGGCGCGACTTGTAGCTAAGTTTAAGCTTTCATTGCTGCGAGATAGTTAGCGTTAACCTGTTCCCAATTGATAACCTTGCCCCACGCGTCAATGTAATCGGCGCGTCGGTTCTGATATTTAAGATAATAAGCGTGTTCCCAGACATCAAGACCGAGGATAGGGGTGTGTCCCTTCATCAAAGGGCTATCCTGATTCGATGTTGCATAGATTTGCAACTTCTTGTTTTCATCAACAACGAGCCATACCCATCCTGATCCGAAGTGCGTTTTCGCTAATTTATCGAACATTTCGCTGCCAGCATCGAATGAACTAAAGGTGGATTGAATGGCTTCCAGAACTTTGCCTGTCGGTTCGCTGCTATTCGGTGTCATAATGTTCCAGAAAAGTGTATGGTTCGCATGCCCACCGCCGCTGTTGATAACGGCTTGTCGAAGATGCTTCGGCACCTTTTCGATATTTCGGAGCATGTCCTCAAGGGTCATGTGCTGTAGGTCATGACTGCGTGCAATTGCGGCGTTGAGTTTATTGACGTAGCCTTGGTGGTGTTTTCCGTGATGGATTTCCATTGTGCGTTTGTCAATATGAGGTTCAAGCGCATCATAGGCATAAGGTAAGGGTGGTAATTTCTGACTTCCCTGGTGGTCATGCTGGTCAGCACAGACACGCAGCGGGCTGCTCGCGACGAATAGTCCTGCTAACGCGGTACTTCCGTGAATTAAAAAATTTCTACGATTCATGAGTGCTCCTTGCCCTGTTGTTTTAGACAGTATTTTAGCAGAAATTGTGGGTTTGTGTCAAGTGCCAAAATTCAGTTGATTTTGGCAAAGGGGTGTGGTATTTTGACTGTAGTATACAAAGATAACGAAAAATCTATGTCTGAGATACATCGGGAAACACTCAATGGACAACACGGACACTTTTCATATTCTCGCGTTAGATGGCGGTGGCACTCGCGGCATTTATACCGCCCAACTC
Source organism: Candidatus Poribacteria bacterium (assembly GCA_021295715.1). Taxonomy (NCBI): domain Bacteria; phylum Candidatus Poribacteria; species Candidatus Poribacteria bacterium. The sequence goes on from JAGWBV010000003.1 coordinate 270,810, forward strand.
CTTGCCACGATTGAACAGGCTCTTGGGACACCCATCAGCACCTGCTTCGACCTTATCGCTGGGACAAGCACAGGAGCAATCATTGCGGGTGCTGCTGTTTCCGACATTCCAATGACGGAGATTGTCGAACTTTTTGAGACGGAAACACCCTATATCTTCAGAAGAAGATGGTATCGCATCCCGTTGTTCCTCAGCAAATATCCCGACCAAAAACTCGCGGAAATTATTGCCAAGCATCTCCCCGCAACGCCGTTCGGCGAAATAGCAACTCCGTTGATGATAACAAGTTCCGAGATCGCCAAAAGTGAGGTACACATCTTTAGATCGAGCTATGCGAAAAACCTTGATGCGTCTGAATTGAAAAATAAAGACGTGAACCTGAGAGATGCGATCCTCGCCTCCTGTGCTGCGCCTACATTTTTTGCTCCAAAATCCGTTAACAATTTCCTGTTAGCAGATGGCGGACTCTGGGCAAACAATCCATCCACAGTCGCCTTCACGGAAGCACTCTCGGTATTTGGGAAGGAGGCACAACAGGTTCAGATGCTATCCGTTGGCACAGGGCATTCGGTAAATATGTATCGCAACAGACGCGGATGGGGATTTATCACTGGATGGGGTGGTGCGAAGTTGACGTCCTATGTGATGACGCTGCAATCTCAGGCATCCGCGAGGACTGCCAAATTGTTGTTGAAGGAGAATTACCTGCGAATCAATCCAGAAATTGATTTCTGGGAGTTGGATACCCTTACACAGTTGGATAACTTGAAATCTCTTGCTGATCGCGATTTTGAGAGGTATGCCGCAGAGATTAAGACGTTTCTCCGCATTTAGTGTAGAGATCATCTGAAAACACAGTTTTTTCGCATTCTCCTCCTGCTTTGTGTCATTCCACAATTCCTGATTTATACCTTTCAATATACTTTTTTGTAAAAAAATTTGACTATATATGTTGCAAAATGTATAATGTGTGCAAATCTGGCGAATTTTTCCGTAACACGTGATAATTTCTTTTTGGGATAAAACCTGACTATGGAGGTCCCAACAGTCAACTCCCCAGTAAGGGAAGAGGAGGAAATTCTCATGGCAGCCCTCAAACGAATTATAGGCGTTGTGCTTATCGTCATTGCGGCGATAGTCGCCATCCAGACGGTATTTGAACCGATTTACCATACTTCCACTGATGATAGTCCCTATAGTTCCGCTTGGGATTATATTAACCCACTCTCTGCTATTTCAATAATACTGGGGGTGATATTCGGCTACATTCGCATGAGCCGTGCCGGTGCGGATTCGAGCGTTCAAGAGTTCATAGCGGGTAACATAATGTTCTATGGGTTCATGTTTGCAGCTATAATCTTCTTCTGGAACTGGTTCGGCATCAGCGACATTGGGTCGGGCTTTACTGCTGTCGGCCACAATACCCGATCGTTGATTTGGATTATCTTTGATGCCATACTTCCGTTGCTGAACGGTGCGATGGGTATGCATCTGATACGCTCCAGTGCCAGTGAATAGGTAGCAGGGATTGATATTTCGGTTGGTAGTGGAGGATTTGTTGAATAAGAGTACTACTATAACCCTAAACATGAAGTGCGCGCCTCTCAAGTGCGCACTTCACTTTTCTGTGGACAACTTTCAGAATTCCTGATACCCTTTACTTCTACGGCAGAATATACAATTTAGTAATACAGTGTAAATCGGTGAGGTTAGGAAACTTCGCCTACTGTATAGGAGAAATCTATGGAAATACGACCAAATCGAGTTAAAGAGAAGTTAGCGGCTGGCGATCTCGCGTACGTTATCTCAGGCTTGACAAATGCCGATGATATAGACCTCTTCGGTCCGAACGGATATGATGGTGTATGGTTGGAAGGTGAACACGGTGCTGTCGACGCGTCACGAATCGGCGATCTCACGCGGGCATGCGATCTCTGGGGAATGACCTCTATCACACGTGTCAACCGCAACGACCAAGGACTTATCTACCGCACATTGGATTGCGGGTCAATGGGCATCTGTGTTCCGCATGTCAACACGAAAGCGGAGGCGCAAAACGTTGTGGATGGTACGAAGTTCGCACCGATTGGACACCGTGGGATGTATACCAGTCGCCAAGGTTATGGTGTGGACGACTATTTTGATGTCGCCAACTCGCAAACGCTCGTCATTGTTTTGATTGAAGACATCGTCGCGGTTAACAATCTTGACGAGATTCTCACCGTTGATCATATTGATGTATTTTTCGTTGCGCCGTCGGACTTAGCGACCTCTATGGGGCATATCGGGAATCTGACCCACCCAGATGTCCAGAACACAATAGATTCGGCGCTTGCACGTATCCAAGACGCGGGACGGGTTGCCGGCACCTTGACACTCGATGCCACAGTTGAGAAATATGTCAAAGCAGGCGTGCGGTTTCTGATGACAGGCGTTGGCGGATGGATTACATCCGGAGCAGCGGCGTTTAAAGAACGGGCAGAGGACGCTAAATCCTAACAAACTTAACCTACCAAGTAATGGGTGGGCAGGCACAAGACCTGCCCCTACAGTGTTTCTCGAGCAATAATATTACCGAATTAAATTCTGAAACCTCATTTAACCGCGCATTTTCATTGGATCCAAAACAACTACGCCAGAAAAGTTATCCCGCCAGATGCCTCTCTCCCGTGCCAGACTGAACCTGTCGGATAGGTATGCCCCTCGACGAACTCCGGGTACATCTCAAGTCCCCAACCCGGGACTGTCGGCGTAACATAAGCACCATTGCGGACCTGAATTGGGTGCAGGAAAACGTCCTCTTGTAGGAAGTTGAGGTATTCAACGACCTGTATCTCCGAATGCGCTGCGACGCAAATTTGATCCCAAATGGCGTAATGTTGAATCATGTTACACAACCCGATGCCTCCACCGTGTGGGCAGACGGGAACATCGTATTTTGCCGCCATTAAGATGACACCGAGTACATCATTGACACCTCCGAGCCGCGTCGCGTCAATCTGGCAGTACTGAATCGCGTCGTTCGTGATTAACTGTTTAAAGATAACTGGCGACGGCACCTGCTCCCCTGTAGCGACACCAATGCCGTATTTCTCTAAGGCGCGTGCGATTTTCACGAAGCCGAGGACATCATCGCGCGCCGTCGGCTCCTCAATCCATGTCGGTTTGAATTGTGCTAACGCTTCCATATAGGCGATGGCTTCATCGACACCCCAGATCTGATTCGCATCGAGCATCAAACGTGCCTCTGGACCGATTGCTTCCCGAATGAAGGCGAGTCGTTTCTTGTCGAAGTCCAGATCCTGCCCAACCTTCATTTTGAAGCAGTCAAGTCCTGCGGCTTTCACCTGATCCACCGTTTCGATAATCTGTTCATCCGTGAGCCCGAGCCATCCTGCGGTGGAATAAGCCTTCGGTCCGTATTGACGGAGCGTCTGCTCACGGGTTTCGCGACTGTTCCAGTGTATGTTGAGAATTGCCTCTGCTTCATCGGGTGTTAGGGCATCGCGGAGGTATCGCCAATCAATAGACTGCACAATCTTTTCCGGTGGTAAATCGACGAGGAGTTTCCAGAGCGGTTTATCAACGAGTTTTGCCCAAACATCCCACATGGCGTTGACGATGCTTCCGATCGCCATCCGGTTAACGCCATCGGCAAGCCAGCGTAATTGGTGATGGTCGACGAGGAGTTTGTGGAACGCGCCGGGATCGTCAACGAAAGTCTCCATCTCCATCCCGACAACGAGTTGCGCAAGGTCTTTAACCCCGTAAGCGATCCAGTCATTTCCGGCTCCAGCGGTGAACGCCACGGATACCCCTTGGTGTCCTGAGCTTGTTTCCAGTGTCGTTAGGACTGCTGAATAATTCGGTTTTTTATGAAAGGGATCGGAACCGAGGAGTGTATCCGATGTGGGGACGCGTAGATCAACAACGTCAACTTTTACGATTTTTCCTAAACTCTCCATGTTGCTTGACTCCTTTTTCGACAGAGTATATAATAGATGAATATGAAAATCTATACTAAATTTGGGGATTCTGGAGAGACCGCGCTTTATGGTGGAACGAGGTTAGGGAAAGATGAACCGCGCATTGAGGCGATTGGCACTGTTGATGAACTGAACGCCTATATCGGTTATGCACAGACGCTTGTTGAGGATGCTGATCTTTCTGAGCTCATGGCGCGGGTCCAGAATCACCTTTTTGATGTTGGTGCAGATTTAGCAACGCCAGCGACCCATCCAAAAGCCTCCGAATTTCGCATACCGTCAGCGTTCACCACAGAGATGGAGACCGCAATAGATACACTATCTGCGGAGCTTCCGCCGCTGACGAACTTCATTTTGCCCGGCGGCTGCACCGCTGGAGCCACTTTACATATCGCGCGCGTGGTGTGTCGGCGAAGTGAGCGGTGTGCCGTGCGTCTAGCATGCGAAGCAGAGGTCAACCCTGAGATAATCCGAAGTTTGAACAGGCTGTCGGACCTTCTATTTGTTCTCGCTCGAACAGTGAATTTCCGAGCGAACACTTCGGAACCGATTTGGGAGTCACAATCAAACTCTTAAAAAATATTGTATAATATCGTCCGATATGTTAGAGTTGGGAAACTCTAATATCTTATTCATTTTTATTTTGCCAAAGGAGATTGAATAATGAATTTGAAATTGGCAAATTTATTCCTGATAATTCTTATCGCGCTTGTTGCCCTGGCAGGCTGTGATAGAACACAGAGAGTGGTAGTGGATGGCATGCCAGCAGATCCCGCCATGGATGAGACGATGACGGATATGGAAGCGATTCCAGTGAATTTTGTTTTGTTGATTGACTATCCTGAGGGTGGAAAGGATGCTTATATCGCGTGGGTTGCTTCTGTTGCAGCAACGCTGCAAGCTCCCGAAGAGATCGTCCGGATAAGATCTTACGACAACGAGGACCCAGAAATGAGTCCTAACCGGTTTGTCGAATTTGAATTCAACAGTTTTCTTGATATGGCGACCTATCTGAATCGTCCGGAGATTGCTGCCGTACTCGAAGACATTCCGAATCACTCAAGCCATACAACCGCCCACACATTCATCCAACGTTCTGCCTACTCGAAAGACGAGGACAGCAATTTACCGATTAAAGGTATCCTTTTAATTGATTATCCACTTGGCGGGAAACAGGCGTACCTGGAGTGGGTCGCGTCCATTTCTTCGGCACTCGTCGGCCCTCCTCAGTTGAAAGCGACTGCCTCTTATGACAACTACTATGGTGAATCCCCGCACCGACTCGTTGAGTTAGAGTTTGCGAGTCAAGAGGATATCGATGTCTACGAGCAGTTGGAGGGTATAATGGCGATTGAGGCTGCACTTGATAACCAGGCAGGTAGCTGGGAATCGCATACATTTGAGTTGCGCTCAGATTACATCAACGAATAATGCCCTGCGTTCGTTTTCTTTTTATAGGCGCGCTTTTCGAGCGCGCCTCTCTTTTTTGCATGTCACCGTGCGTGCCCAGGACCGCTGTATTTCCTACCGAACGCCAAACTATGGGGTTCCTCAAAGGGCCGGAACGGTACCATATCCGCGATCTCCTGAAGCCGCTCTAATATTTCTGAAGGCAACGGACCGGCTTCAACAGCACGAACATTCTGTTCAACCTCCTCTACGGACCTCGCCCCCACCAACACGGTAGAAACATCCGGATTGGATATAACCATACGAATACCTGCCTCTGGAAGTGAGAGCTCGATTTCATCCAAAAACCGGTAGAGTGCTTTGAACTGTTCCTGACGCGGGCGGCTCAGCCACCATGCCCCCGTCTCTACTTCGGCGTGGCGGCGTGACAACGCTCCCTGTTGTAAGGGAGCACCGATGACAATTCCCATATTCTGTCGTTTCGCTTCTGGAAAAATTGAGAGTGCCGCTTCACGCCAGAGCAGACTGTAGTTCTGCGCTGCCAGCACGACATCGTAGACCCCTGTCGCTACAATCGCGGGGAGTTGATGCGCGGTTGTGCCGCCCAATCCCGTGAAACGAACAATTCCTTCCTCTTTGAGTTCCGCTAACAACTCACAGACCGGTCCATCAAAGGTCTCATGGCTTGTCCACCAATCGTATTGTCCGGGACGATCGGGTTCATGCACCATCAAAATATCGATCGTATCCCTTTTCAGCACGTGTAAGCTCTCTTCGACCGATTGACGCAAGAGTTGTTTATCTTTTGGATCAAAGGGTTGAGGTCTTCCACCGATTTTCGTGGAAAGATAGTGCGGTTGAAGCACACCATCTAAGGCTTCTCCAACGACCTCTTCACTGTTACCGTAGCTCGGTGCGGTATCAACATAGTTGACACCGAGTTCCAGAGCGCGTCGGATAGCGTTACGTCCATCAGCGCGATTCCTACCGCCAGCCGTTGAAACAAAGAGTCCACCCATCCCTAAAACACTCACTTCGAGTCCTGTGCGTCCGAGGATTCGCTTTTCCATAGTTCCTCCTTTTGATGTTTCTGTAGCGTTGGCACATACGATAGAAAAGAGTTTACAATAGATTCTGACTTGCGTCAATGTCTAAAGTCTTTATCCGCGGTAGAAGTGGTTTCTACGTCTCTATGAAAAGAAAATTTGTTTGACACTACCCTACAAATATGATAAATTGATAATCAATTCTTATTGAATAATTTCACAGAATGCGAGCAGAGACAAATTTAACCTGTTTCCAGATCGAATTTAGTTTGAAGCCTGTAGATAGCAGGAGGGTAGGTGTATGAGTGATTTACAGTTGCAACAGTACCTCTTTGACGTGCAAGGTTACCTCGTCGTTGAGAATGTCTTGAGTCCAGAAGAAGTTGCGGCACTCAATCAATGTGTTGACGAACAACAACTTCCGACACCGGGAAAGGTTCAAAGGTTCGGAAGTGCCCCAGATGGTCCAGGTTTTCTGCAGTGGGGGAAACCATTTTGCGATTTACTCGACCATTCAAAGATTATGCCGATACTTCAATTCCGTTTGGGAGATTGCTTTCGACTCGACCGAATTTATGGGATGTATATGCGGGAAGGGATGCCGCGCGGACATCTACATGCCGACTACGGTGCTACTTCTCCCACGGCAAGAGCGACACCGGGGGAATACTACTCTTTCCGAGATAACGAGATTCACAACGGGTTCGTTGTTGTGACGTGGAATCTCGCAGATACCGGACCGGATTACGGTGGGTTCTGCTGTATTCCGGGAAGCCATAAAGGCAATTTCAAGCTACCACAACAGATAGCCGAAGCACCCGATAAGTCATCTTGTGTCATCATTCCGGAGGCTCCTGCCGGTTCAGCGATTTTGTTTACTGAGGCACTGACACACGGCACAGCGGCATGGAACGGCAAGCATCAACGGAGATCCCTTCTGTATAAGTATTGTGTTTCACACATCGCGTGGACATCGCGTCGCGTGGCGATACCAGAGGGTATAGAATTAACAGAGCGTCAAAAAATTCTCTTCCGTGAACCCGCAGATCCGCATCGTCATTTCCCATCATTATTTCAAGCGGCATAGTTGAAAGCAGAGTTTTTTAGCGATTAAGCTTCTGCCCTGCTTTCCACCTCGTTACAAGTAGGTTTTCGGTGAAGTCGTGATTGGAAGTGTTGGTTGGAAGAATGGTGGGGGTCCCATCCTTCCAATCTTCTATCCAAACCCACAGCCTGCAACAACGGTGCAGGCGACTCGAATGCGCAAGAGGTCAAAGACTTATTAATCCTTATTTATCCGCAAGGTAAAATTAAAATAATGCCAAATTTCACACAGAACCAGTTGCAGAAAATCACAACCGACATCTTTAAAGCCGGGGGTGTCCCAAGCGATGAAGCAGAGATCATAGGAGAACTGCTTGTCGCTTCAAATCTCGCAGGGCATGACTCCCACGGCGTTCTCCGCATTCCACAGTATATTGGACTCATCGAATCCGGACTCATTCAGCCGGGAGCACCGATGCACATTGAACGTGAGTCGGCTTCGCATGCACTCCTCAACGGCAATTGGGGGTTTGGGCATGTCATTGCCCAGAAAGCGATGTCGCTCGCGATTGAGAAGGCGAAATCAAGCACAATCAGCGCAATCAGCGTTTATAACTGTAATCACATCGGACGTATCGGGAGTTACCCGCTGATGGCGGCTGAAGCCGGTATGGTGGGCATCACGATGGTGAACGCGGGTGGGACTGCGCTCTACGTTGCCCCGTTCGGTGGAAGCGATGGACGGCTCGCAACAAACCCTATCGCGATTGCCACACCGATGCGTAATGGACATCCGATTCTGCTTGACATCACAAGTAGCGTCGTTGCACAAGGCAAGATTCGCGTGGCGTTTAATCGTGGGGAGTCTGTCCCTCTCGGTTGGCTGATTGATAGCGAAGGCGAACCGACCCAAGATCCACGGGACTTGATGGAATCTCCGCAGGGCGCGCTATTACCGCTCGGTGGTATTGCTGGACACAAGGGGTACGCTCTCGCTCTGATGATTGACATTTTGGGAGGGGCGTTGTCAGGTGCTGGCTGTAGTGGATCCGGAAACACCCGTCTCCAGAACGGTGTTCTGATGATTGTCTTGGATATTGCTAATTTTACGTCGCTTGATGACTTTTATGAGCATGTTGACGGACTCGTTGCCCATGTGAAAGCATCACCCACCGCACCGGGATTCGATGAGATCCTGGCTCCGGGAGAAATCGAAGCACGCCAAACAGAACGCCGTCTGCGCGAAGGCATCCCTATTGATGACGAGACATGGCGACAGATTCAAGAGACAGCAGCGGAGGTCGGAATATCCGAACTTGAATTTTGAGCCAATTGAAGATGCCCGTCCGAACACTCATATTCGATTTTGACTACACGCTGGTGGATTCAGCGCGAGGCACAATTGATGGTGTCAATTTCGCGTTTGAAAAAATGGGTTTGCCGATCGCTTCTGATGACGCGGTGCGTCGGACAATTGGTTTGTCGTTACCGGATATACTGATGGCGTTAGCAGGAGACGCATACTCTAAACGTGTCGATGAATTTACCCGTTTATTTTTTCAACGCGCTGATGAGACGATGGTTGCGTTGGCGGAGTTTTATGCAGAGGCACCACAGACAGTGAAAGCGTTACGGGGGCTTGGTATTCAACTCGCCATCGTTTCTCAGAAAACTCGTCGCTACATTCAACCGATTCTTGAGAAAGAGAACCTATTAGAGGCGTTTGAAGTCATCGTTGGTGGTGGGGACGCAACGTATAAGCCAGATCCTGAAGGGTTGCTGCTGGCGGTTGCCCAAACAGGTAGCGTTCCCGCAAATTGCCTCTACGTTGGAGACAGTGTAACGGATGCTGAAACTGCCCGACGCGCCGGTATTGCGTTTATCGCTGTGCTATCGGGTGTCACACCACGAGCAGCTTTCGAGGATTACGATGTCTACACGATTCTTGAAGATGTGTCTGGATTATTGGATTTAGAATTTTTGATAAGTTCGCAAACAAGGAGTTCTAATGCCAAATAGACAACCTACTATTGGTGAGTACCTTCTAAAAAAATTAGAAAGTTACGGTATTGACCACATCTTCGGCATCCCTGGCGATTATGTAGTCCAGTTCTTTGATCTGATTGAGCAGAGTCCAATTCAGACCATCGGCACGACCCGCGAAGAGACAGCAGGATTTGCGGCAGATGCCTATGCACGCATGAACGGCATGGGGGCGGCGTGTGTGACGTATGGTGTCGGTGGTTTATCTATGATTAACGCTGTCACTGCTGCCTACGCTGAAAAATCACCACTCGTTGTCATTAGCGGTAGTCCAGGGATGAAGGAACGTACCGAGGGTGCCCTTTTGCACCATAAAGGTAAAGATTTTTACACACAGCAGCGTATCTATGACGAGATAACGGTTGCATCAGCACTCCTTGACGAACCTTTTACCGCCTTTAACGAGATAGACAGAGTATTGGATGCCGTCTATTGGCACAAACGCCCTGGTTATATTGAATTGCCACGGGATATGGTCGGTATGGAAGGGGCACTCTACCAGCGCCCCTCAACGGGCACTCACCAAAGTGACTCGGAAACGTTGGATGCTGCTTTAACTAATGCCATTGCGCTCATAAATCAATCCGAAAATCCAGTCATTTTAGCCGGGACTGAACTGCATAGATTCGGATTTCGAGACAAATTACTTCGGCTTGCAGAAGAAAAACAGATTCCAGTGGTGACAACACTGTTGGGCAAATCCGTGATGCCGGAAGCGCATCCGCTCTACTTGGGTATTTATGGTGGCGCGATGGGCAGAGCAGAAATCACAATGCTCGTTGAAACTTCCGATTGTACTATTATGCTTGGTGCCTTCATGACCGATGTCAACCTTGGGATTTACACGGCAAACCTTGCGCGAAGCCGTAGTGTCTATGCCATCTCGGATAAAATCACAGTCGGTTATTCCACTTATGAAGATGTTACTTTCAAAGATTTTATCGATGGCTTGTGTTCTCCGCAACTCGACAAACGCCCCGAAACCAACTTGGAATGGGTACTGGAAGTGGCAGACCCCTTTGTGATGGTCCCTGACCAAGCGTTAACTGTACAACGCTTGTTCCAACAACTCAATCAATTTCTGCGTGATGACCTAATGGTTATCCCCGATGTTGGAGACTGCCTTTGGGGTGCTGCGGATTTACGTCTGCCGGAACACACGGAATTTATTTCTCAAGCCTATTATACCTCAATGGGGTTTGCAATTCCTGCCGCTGTTGGCGCGCAACTCAGCAAACCGAATGCCCGACCAGTCGTGATCGTCGGAGATGGTGCATTCCAAATGACCGGCACCGAGTTGTCAACAACGATCCGCTATGGACTCAATCCGATCGTTCTGATTTTAAACAATAAGGGGTATGGCACCATTCGCCCGCTCGCTGAAGGCCCCTTTAACAATATAGAGAATTGGAACTATACACTTGTGCCAGAACTCTTCGGTGCAGGAAGGGCATTTTCTGTTCAGACCGAGGGGGAATTTGACGCTGCTATGAAGACCGCGCTTATCGAGACGCAACATTTTGTCCTGATTGAGGCAGCAATTGACAAATTAGACATGTCGCCTGCGCTTACTCGGTTGGCAGAACAGGTGTCTGAGAAAGTTTGATTCTAAAGATAAAATGTCCCTTGTCTCTATCTTTTAATCGCTACACAGTACTGAAACTGCACCCAACACACAGCAGAGGAGATAAGATGATGAAAACGATGCTTTTATCAACGATCCTCGGATTTCTGCTCGTTTTTTCAGCGAATGCAGACTTCCTGCCAGAGGACAACAGCAATGCGTTTGGGTTGGAATATGGAGAATCCATCGCTGGTTTTATCCCGAACACCCCTAAGATTGATGGAAAACTTGATGACTGGAAGTACGCCGTCTGGGTCGCGTTTGACTCGGAGGATGAGCTGCTTCGTGGACAAGGTGCTTGGAAAGGGAAAGATGATCTCACGATGACTTGGTCAACAATGTATGATGCGGAGACCTTCTATTTCGCAGCGTCGGTACGCGATGATATTTTTGCACCTGCGGTGAACGCGGCACAACCTTGGACAGGTGATACGATTTTTTTGTATATTGATTGGGAGCAGGTCGGAGCCGGACAACCTTCAAGTAAACCCAATTTCGCATTTATCAAGAAAAAGGCACTCGTTTCGGACTTCAGTGGGGGCAAAAATCCGAATCTCCCTAAATCCGATATTGCGGCTGTTCCGACACCGGAACTGGGCAAAGGTGGCATGATTTATGAGGTCGCGATGCGGTTTGAATGGCTCACCGACGTTAAGATCAAAGAAGGATCGGAAATCGGTTTCACACCCGGATACGAGGAAGGAACGGACAATCCCGAAAAGAAGGCAGGACTCGTGTTCATGGATTGGCACGGTCTGAATCCTGATGATTCAGGGAATCTTGGGACACTGACTTTCGGCGGTCCGCTCTCTGTTGATGCAGCGGGTAAATTGACGCTGACATGGGGACACTTAAAGCAAGTTGTAAAGTAGTAGGCACAAACCTTAAATAGTTGTCAGTCGTCAGTTATCAGTTAAGTGATGGGTTTGTAACAATCCATCCACTGCTGGAATATCCCAAGAAAGGGAGAATTGCTACAGGAAATTCTCTTTAACCGACAACTGATAACCGATAACGAAAAATAATGTCTGAAAAAACGCGAAACCAAGAAGAACTTTTTATACAACTGCTGGAGAAGGCAGATAACTTATTGACCCACTTGGGGGGATCCTCGGTTCAATCGTCGAGTGCGATGCTTGATGCCCAACTCGATGACTATATCGCTTTTCGATGGCGATCACAGAATGGATTGGGGCATCTTATTCCCGTTAAACATCCGAACCTTGTGGGGCTATCGGATTTGATCGGAATAGAGAGACAGGAGAAGGAACTTGATAGAAACACACGTCAGTTTCTACAGGGTCTGCCCGCTAATCACGTCCTGTTGTGGGGGGACCGCGGCACGGGTAAATCTTCACTCGTCAAGGGGATGCTGGCGCGCTATGTTGACGATGGACTTCGGTTAATCGGTGTCAGCAAAGAGGGACTTGTCCATCTCCAAGAGATGGGTGAAGTGCTGTGGGAGCGTCCCGAACGGTATATACTTTTCTGTGACGATCTCGCCTTCAGCGAAGATGAACCTGAGTATCGCGAGTTGAAAGCGATGTTGGAGGGTGGAATCTCTGCTTGCCCAGACAACGTCCTAATCTATGCCACCTCGAACCGTCGGCACTTGATGCCGCGACAGGTCCGCGACAATCGATACCCCCAAAATGACGAGGATGAGTTGTATCCGAGAGAGGCGACAGAGGAAAAGGTCTCGTTGAGTGACCGTTTTGGGCTGCGTCTTGCTTTCCAACGGATTTCACAGGATACCTATTTGCAGATTGTCTCCCATTATGCACAGAAACAGGGGCTATCGGTTCCGACGAAAGCGCTGCACCGAACCGCGTTGGAATGGGAGGCATCTTCAAGTGGACGTTCAGGGCGCGTCGCGTATCAGTTCGTTATGGATCTCGCGGGACGGTTGGCACTTTCTAAAGCGTCGTCCAGCCAATAGAATTTTTACTACATCGCCGAGCGAGTAGGAAAAATATACAAGTAAATCAAAAAAGGAGATTTTTATGAAAAACCAATTGGTGTTCTCTTTAGCACTCACGCTCCTACTGAGCGGGATGCTCCTCATACAAACCGCAGATGCTGCACCGAAAAAAGGCACATTGCGGATCAGTGGTGATAATACTTGGGTTGCGTTTATCAACGGTGAAGAAGTCGCTGCAAGCGGGAACTGGCAAGTCCCCACGGTTAGTGAATTTGAACTGGACAATGGCTTCGCGCAAATCGCTGTTTATGTCCACGACGCTGAACCCGGTGCCGCAGGTAGAGGCGGTTTTCTTGCCGATATTATCCTCGATGATAAGCCGGATTACATTGGAACCGGTGAAGACGGTTGGCGATGCGATACCGGCAAACTTCTCGACGATCGGAAAGATGGCTGGGAAGAGGTTGATTTCGACGACAGTGATTGGGAAGATGAGCTCGAAATTTATGAGCAGTTCGGGGGTGGTATATGGGGATTTGGTGCTGCAATCATGGAGCAAATTCTCAAGGACCCGGAGTGTGAAGCGAATTGGGTATGGTGTGGTCCGAACGATGCTGAAGACGACATCTATTTCCGATACACCATCGGTACGCTTTCCGTTGAACCGGAAGACAAACTCACTACGACGTGGGGCACCTTGAAGGTAGGTGAATAGATATTAATTCAGCACACTTGGGAGGCGCGGTTTCTTAACTGCGCCAACCGAGTGAAACCCGACATCTTCGTGCGAATTTGGGTTCACTGTGTTTAAACCCAAATTCATGATTTTCTACTATTCGCATGTCTTCTTACACGAATCACACGCTCCCTTAAATCGTTATCCTCTATTTCATGAGGCAATTTATTACCTTTCCCTAAATTACATTCCTTACAGGATAAGGCAAGATTCTGTAATCTATTAGCACCTCCTCTGCTTTTAGGAATTATGTGATCTATTTCTAAAGGAACTTCTTCTAATCCGCAATAAGCACACTTCCTGCCATCACTAACAACAAGCCTCATTCTGTTAAAATTGCGTTTTCTAAATTTAACATTTTTTATCCGTCTATTATTTTTTCCTTCAAAAAATTTCTTGTATGGCCTCGGCATAAGATACCTCCTTTTCGTTTCTACCCGGTCAATTTTCACTGCAAGGCAACATGCGTCTTCAGCGTTGATCCGCTACATGCTGCCGTCTTCAATCACCTGAGCAATTACCGCAAAAACTATCTCGACATCCGATTCCTCAAGGCACGAATAAGCCACACGCAGTTCGGTTTCACCGAGTGAGATCGTGCCGATGCCGTGTTCCTCAAGGAGCCGCTGTCGAACTGTTTCGGCGTTCCCGGATTTGAGGTTCAGACACGTGAAATAACCTGCATGGCTCGGATAAACCTCCCAAAGTTCCGCATACTTCGGATCAGACGCTACCGCTTTCACCTTCAATGCGCGTGCTTCGAGAATTTCATAGTTTCGCTGTTTTTGCTTGGCATAATCTGGTGCCTTCATCGCTTCGAGGATAAGCGTTTGAGAGACCTGTGATGCCCCGGAGGTATTTGCTCGAATGAGCCCACTGAATTTTTGTTCAAGCGGTTGCATCGCTACCTCCCCGAGTCCAAAACTGATAAAAGCCACGCGTAGCCCCCACGCATATTCCTCCTTCGTCGCACCATCTATTTTCACGGGTACTACATTCGGATGGCATCCCACCAACAACCCAAACAACGATTCGTGCATAACGGATGCATCGTACCACAATCCCGCGTAGGCATCGTCAATCATAACAAGGATATGGCACCCAGCGTCGGCACGCGCTACAATTGCGTCCACAATACGCTGCGCTTCCGTGCGGTTAATGGCGTAGCCGGTCGGGTTGTGTGGGAAATTCAGAAGAACCAGCAATTTTTCGCTGGTCGTGTCGGTGAGTATCTCACGAAAGCCGTGTGTGTTAAAAGCTCTTGTAGCGTTGAAAAACGGATAGGTTTGAAGGTCTGCTCCCGCTTTGGTTTGGAAAATAAGCCGATAGTTTCCCCAGATCTTGTCGGGGAGGATGAGCGTATCCCCACTGTCAACGAAAAGTTCGGCGAGTAGACTAAACCCGTGCGTCATACCACTCGTCACAATTGGTAGACTCAGTGCTGTCTCGGCGAGCGAAGGATTCTCTTTGAAAAGATGTGTTTTCCACGCCTCCCGTAATTCGGGTTGACCGAGTACGGGGGCATACCCGTAGATACCTTCCAACGGTAGTGTTGGCACGAGTTCGCGCGAAACAGGGAGATGCATTAGGTCATCTGCATGTTGTGAGAAGTCTTGTGCGATTGCGCGTGTGGCATTGAAACGGTGCGCTTTCGTATTCGCCTCTGCCGTTTGGCTTAAGATGCCTCTTGGTAGGTAGATGCGTTTTCCTAATTTGGAGAGAAGCGCGAAAACCGCTGGTGAGGCGGCGCGAACCTGTTCGTTCAACTCGGTTGCTATAGGATTTAAGTCTTGCATAGTTTCCAAAGCCGCGGAAAATATAATTGTTGAAGAATTGATAACGTTTAAGTATCTAACATATCAATAACAAGTGTATGACAGACCGCGTTTATAGTCGTAGATTCATTGCACATCCAACACCACAACATCATTCGTTAATCACATCTTCATGATAGTATAATCTACCAGACGTTCAGCGTAATTCATTACCAGCCTTACTGCAATTGTGGACTGCCACCAACTTAATGTCAACCATTTTTCACCAAGACTCGTTATGCATTATATACTAACGAAGTGGTGCAAAAACAATTGAGATAGGTTCAGCAGCGCGGATAAAAAGGAGTCCCTACTGTGGCGGAATTCGCAGAAATTCTGCGTGAAAGTTTTTGGGCACAAGAAGGAAGTTTAGAAGCGGTATCGCGGAGTATTGAAGGTATCGCACCCCCAATTCACAATGAACAAGTGGATGAACTCAGGCATCTCGTAAGCAGAGCAACTCGCTTTAAAAGATCAGACATCGAATAAACAATAGGGCTTATGCAAATCGGTGCGGCACCAAACTTGGTCAATTGTGTAAGGGCATGCATCCGAATTTAGCGTAAGCCTAAAAAAAATAATACGCACGGCGGCAACAGGAGCAAACATGAAAGCATTTCTGAAAAGACTGGTATTTCTCATTATCTTTATTCTTGCGGTCGGTGCTGGTATCTGTGTATATCTCCTCCAAGCCCCTCCGGTTGAGCAGAAAAAGGTACCGAAACTCCAAATTCACACACGGACAGCACTACGCGGAAGACCTACGGTTGACTCGAAACCGATTCGTTACACCAAAGATGTTTACCGCTTTAGTCTAGATCGACAATACATTAGCAACCTGAATAGCGGTAAATTGGAGCGTGAACTTCTATTTACAGCGGGATTGGCGCATCGCGCAAGATTGAAAACAGAACGTTTGGATGCGTCTTTGAAGACCGAAACGAATTGGCAAAAGATGTTTGCAGATATGACAAAAGACATCCGATTCCGTCCGAGCGCATCCCCTATTGAAGTCTTACTAAGTGGCGAAGAGTGGCTACTCAGGGACACCACAGGTGCAGCTTACACAGTTGTAAAAACTGATAGCAACGTTGAGGTATATCTTCCCGATTTAAGGGAGGCGTTCGAGACAAACAAAAAAGCACCAATTTCACTCTCAAAGGACTTAGAAATCTCCACTAAACAGACTAACAGGCGGTGGCTCATCAAGGATAACGGATATAAGCAAGCTTACAGTGTTGTGAACGGCGAAGGGAAACTCAACGTTTTCCAGCAATCGAAGTTTGAAATTCTGATGTTCCTGTTTGAGACGGATGCGGCATTGCAGGATTCGCTTGCTCAAGGAAAGTTACCTTCCAAATTGCTCCAAGAATTTGTTGCGGAGAAGATACCGCTATCGCGACGGGCGCGGGTGTCAGCAGGCGAAGATGGCATGAGTTGGCAAATCAGCAGCCCTCCGCTGAAATATAATATTCGAAGTGAGAACAACCGATTGAAGGTTTATCTCGATCTTGAAAGCAGATGGCTCCGTGTCAAGATTGATAACAGCACAGAGGGGTGGGTGCAAAGCGAGCGCGGGACGATTTTTGAACCACCTCCACCGACGCTTAGCTCACGTCAGCAAGCCAAGGAACGGCTTCTCGTACTTATTGACGAGTTAAAAGAGAGTCGGGCTTTCCAATGGATAAAATGATAAAACCCAAGGTACTACGTCCGGGTAGCCGTATCGCGGCGATTTCGCTCTCTTGGGGTGGTCCCGGCACTGTTCCCTACCGCTACGAGATAGGCAAACGTCAACTTGAAGAAGAATTCGGCGTGACGGTTATCGAAACAGAGCACGCTTTGCGCAATGCAGTCTATCTTTCCAAAAACCCGAAAGCGCGTGCCGACGATTTGATGGCGGCTTTTGCCGATGAGACGATCGACGGCATTATCTCAACGATCGGCGGTGAAGATTCCATCCGCACTCTCCCATACCTCGATTTGGATCTGATTCGGAATAACCCCAAGGTTTTTATGGGCTATTCGGATACAACTATATCACACGCTGTCTGTTTTAAAGTGGGTCTCGTGTCGTTCTACGGTCCCGCGTTTATGACAGGGTTTGCTGAGAATGGCGGGATGTTTCCGTATATGGTGGATTCCGTCCGACGCACCCTCTTTTCTACCAAACCGATTGGCGTTATTGAACCGAACCGCACAGGGTGGACAGGAAAACCAATCCATTCGTCGAAAATTGGAGCCGTGTACCGGCTGGAAATTTCATCAGGACGAAGGGGTCATTGAAGGGCAACTTTTCGGGGGCTGTGTTGAGGTTTTGGACTGGCTCCGCGGTACTGACTTCTTTCCTTCTGCTAAGGATCTTCGAGGTGCCGTTCTCTTCTTGGAAACTTCGGAAGAAGCACCGCCACCGTCGCTTCTAACGGAATTTGTGAGATGCCTCGCAGCAATGGATATTCTCGAAGCCGGTGGCGGTGTTGATCCGGACACTTTCCACGAGTACGAGGATGCACTCTGTAAAGCGGTTCGTGAGGAGTATGGGTTAAACGATATGCCGATTGTCACCAATATGGACTTCGGACACACCGATCCGATGTTCGTGCTTCCGATAGGCATGAAGATTCGTATTGACTCCACAAAGCAGGAAATCGCTATTGAGGAGGCAGCGGTCATTAAAAACTGAAACAGGTTAGCCAAGGCATGTAGCAATGCAGCAACGGCGTATTGCGGATCCGATAATATCCACGTTTCTAACAAAAGAGTCTGATTGCACGCTTGGCGATAAATTAAAAGGGTTAGTCAAAGCATGTAGCAATGCAACAACGGTGCATTGCGGATTTGAGAAGGAACCTACACTTTGCCAAGAAATTCTGATTGCACGCTTGGCGATAAATTAAAAATTCTTTTTTTATCGCCGACCGTGCCATTTCCCCTCACCGATGGCGGACGCATTCGGGTGTTTAATCTCCTCAAACAGATTGCCACGAAAAACAGTGTGACCCTGCTCGCCTTGGAGACGCAACCCACAGATGCAGAAGGCGTTGCGCAGCTCCAGCAGTTAGGCATTCAAGTTCACCTCGTCCCAAACGCGCCGACACTCCCACCCGTATCGTTTGGCACGCTCGTCACTGCGTTGCTCAAACGACAACCGATCACCGTTGCGCGCTATGACCTCCCTGCCTATCGTCAGAAGTTCAAAGAATTGCTCGCGACCGGAGCTTTTGATCTCGTTCACTACGAAATGTTTCACACAGCGCAATTCTATCCGGAAGCACGCCTGCCCAGTGTGCTTTCACAACAGAACGTCGATTCCGCGATCTGGCGGCGGCTCTGCGGTGAGACTGCTAACCCGTTTTATAAGTTCGCGTATTGGACGCAACAACTCGCATTTCAACGGTATGAGCGGGTGCTAAGTCCGAAATTCGATGCGGTGACGTGTACCTCTGACATCGACGCCGCCGTATTCCAGCGGCACTGTGCGAGAGATGCTATTGAGATAATCCCGAACGGTGTCGATGTTACGCACTACCTACCAGATTCTTCCTCTGAAGCTCCGGCACATCTCATCTATATCGGGAGTATGGACTGGTACCCGAATGAGGATGCTGTTAGTTTCTTTGCGGATGAGGTCTTGCCACGGATTCAGGAGCGTGTCCCAGACGTTAGATTTTCGATTGTCGGTGGAAATCCGTCGGCGCGCGTCCAAAAGTTAGCGGAGAGAAAAGGAGTCGCTGTTAATGGACGTGTCCCAGAGATCAAGCCCTACTTCGCCGAGGCGACGGTTTTTGTCGTCCCGTTGCGGATCGGAAGCGGCACTCGCCTGAAAATCCTTGAGGCGTTGGCGATGGGCAAGGCGATTGTCTCTACCTCAGTCGGTGCGGAGGGGTTAGATCTCAAAGATGGTGAAGAGATCTTCATCGCTGACGAACCCACCGTCTTTGCCGACGCGGTCACCCGATTGCTCACAGATGCGTCGCTTCGCCGTCGGATCGGTGAAAACGGACGCGCCCGTGTGGAACGAGATTACGATTGGCGGAGTATCGGCGAGAAGTTGCATCAACTTTATACCAAAATTCTTGGCTAAGCGTGGTAGATTCAGATGGCTGAGAGACCGCAAATGTCAAGAGTTGATTTTCCGTCCCAGATGTGCTACCATATAACCAACTTGAACATAATTCTTCGGTTTCAGTAATGAACCGTTGAAAAGGAGCGATTCTAGTCAAGTACCCGCCGACTAAAGTCGGGGGCTTGTTAAAACCCCGTCATTCTCGGCTGTTCGTGTTTCTCGGGCTATG